>NZ_JBVHPY010000004.1:82933-106881 GCF_055567695.1 Streptomyces sp. NPDC026417 | reverse complement strand
GTTGATCGTGCTGGGCGCGGGGGGGGGGCCGCCGCCCTCCTGCGGGGGAACGAGCCCCCCCCCCCCCCCCCCGCACCCCGCCGCGCGCACCCGCGCCCCCCCCCCCCCCCCCCCCCCCCCCCCCCCCCCCCCTTCCGCGTGCCGCCCGGGAAAGCCCGCGTTGCCGCACGTCGGGGGGCGTTCCGGTGCCGCACGCGACCGATAGTCCGCAGCGATCAATAACGATCGTGTTTTCGATAACAGAACCCTTGACGAGCCGCTGACGGCGGAGCAAGACTCCCGTCCATCGGTCGGCATTGTCGAACACCTACCGGCAATAAGCGTTAGGGTGTGACGGTGCCAGCGGCCGAGCTCGCTCTCACTCCCCGAGAGCACGAACCACCGGAGGGACCCGGGGTTCGGCTTCCCCTGGACGAAGGACAAAGGAGTCGCGGGTGTCCAGCTCCGACATCTTCATCGGCGAGACCATCGGTACCGCCGTACTCATACTGCTCGGCGGCGGCGTCTGCGCCGCAGTGACGCTGAAGCGCTCGAAGGCTCTCAACGCCGGATGGCTCGCCATCACCTTCGGGTGGGGTTTCGCGGTCCTGACCGCGGCCTACCTGGCGGGCGGCGTCTCCGGCGCCCACCTCAACCCGGCGGTCACGATCGGCCTCGCCATCGAGGGCGGCACCGAGTGGAGCGACGTGCCGCTCTACCTCGGCTCCCAGCTGCTGGGCGCGGCGATCGGCGCCGTACTGGTGTGGATCACGTACTACGGGCAGTTCCAGGCCCACCTGACGGACCCGGAGATACTCGCGGCCCAGCCGGCCGAGGAGGCACTGGTCGACCAGAAGTCGGCGCCCGCGGCGGGACCCGTACTGGGCATCTTCTCCACCGGCCCCGAGATCCGGAACGTGGCGCAGAACCTGGCCACCGAGATCATCGCCACCGTCGTCCTGGTCCTGGCCATCCTGACCCAGGGCCTGAACGCCGACGGCAACGGCCTGGGCGTGCTCGGCGCCATGGTGACCTCGTTCGTCGTGGTCGGCATCGGCCTCTCGCTCGGCGGCCCGACCGGCTACGCGATCAACCCGGTCCGCGACCTCGGTCCGCGTATCGTGCACGCCCTGCTGCCGCTGCCGAACAAGGGCGGCTCGGACTGGGGCTACGCCTGGATACCCGTCGTCGGACCGCTGATCGGCGGCGCCATCGCGGGCGGCCTCTACAACATCGCCTTCAAGTGAGTCACCGGCCCGCCACCGCCGACCGCGGCCCGAGTACGACACCCGAGACCTCCTGGAGCACACCGTGACCGACGCACACACCGCCGGCCCCTTCATCGCCGCGATCGACCAGGGCACGACGTCGAGCCGCTGCATCGTCTTCGACCGGGACGGCCGCATCGTCTCCGTCGACCAGAAGGAGCACGAGCAGATCTTCCCGAAGCCGGGCTGGGTGGAGCACAACGCCACCGAGATCTGGACGAACGTCGAGGAGGTCGTCGCGGGAGCCATCGCGAAGGCCGGCATCACCCGCGACGACATCAAGGCCATCGGCATCACCAACCAGCGCGAGACGACGCTGCTGTGGGACAAGAACACCGGTGAGCCCGTCCACAACGCCCTCGTCTGGCAGGACACCCGCACCGACGCCCTCTGCAAGGAGCTCGGCCGCAACGTCGGGCAGGACCGCTTCCGCCGCGAGACCGGCCTGCCGCTGGCCTCCTACTTCGCCGGCCCGAAGGCCCGCTGGCTGCTGGACAACGTCGAGGGCCTGCGCGAGCGCGCCGAGGCCGGCGACATCCTCTTCGGCACCATGGACAGCTGGGTCATCTGGAACCTGACCGGCGGCGTCAACGGCGGCCGGCACGTCACCGACGTGACCAACGCCTCCCGCACCATGCTGATGAACCTGCACACCATGGAGTGGGACGCGAAGATCGCGGAGTCCATCGGTGTCCCGCTGGCGATGCTGCCCGAGATCCGCTCCTCCGCCGAGGTGTACGGCGAGATCACCGGCGGCAAGCTCGGCGACCTGCTCGGCGGTATCCCCGTCGCCTCCGCGCTCGGCGACCAGCAGGCGGCCCTCTTCGGCCAGACCTGTTTCTCCGAGGGCGAGGCCAAGTCCACGTACGGCACCGGCACCTTCATGCTGATGAACACCGGTGACAAGATCATCAACTCGTACAGCGGGCTGCTGACCACCGTGGGCTACCGCATCGGCGACCAGGACCCGGTCTACGCCCTGGAGGGCTCGATCGCCGTCACCGGTTCGCTGGTGCAGTGGATGCGCGACCAGATGGGCCTGATCAAGTCGGCCGCGGAGATCGAGACGCTCGCCTCCTCGGTCGAGGACAACGGCGGCGCGTACTTCGTCCCGGCCTTCTCCGGCCTGTTCGCCCCGTACTGGCGCCCCGACGCCCGCGGTGTGATCGCCGGCCTGACCCGCTACGTCACGAAGGCGCACATCGCGCGCGCCGTCCTCGAGGCCACCGCCTGGCAGACCCGTGAGATCAGCGACGCCATGACCAAGGACTCCGGCGTCGAGCTCGCGGCCCTCAAGGTCGACGGCGGCATGACCTCCAACAACCTGCTGATGCAGACCCTGGCCGACGTCCTGGACGCACCCGTGGTGCGCCCGATGGTCGCCGAGACCACCTGCCTTGGCGCCGCCTACGCCGCCGGTCTCGCCGTCGGCTTCTGGTCCAACACCGAGGACCTGCGCGCCAACTGGCGCCGGGCCGCGGAGTGGACCCCGAACATGGCCGCGGAGACCCGCGACCGCGAGTACAAGAGCTGGCTCAAGGCCGTGGAGCGGTCCATGGGCTGGCTCGACGATGGAAACACTGGCGAGGAGTAAGACCCGCATGAGTACCCAGACCACCCTGCAGTCCGTGCCTGCCCTCGGTACGCACCCGGCCTCCGGCTCCGCCCCGAGCCGCGCCGAGACCCGGGAGCAGCTCTCCAAGGCAACGTACGACCTTCTCGTCATCGGCGGCGGCATCCTGGGCATCTCGACCGCCTGGCACGCCGCGCAGTCCGGGCTGCGGGTGGCTCTGGTCGACGCCGGCGACTTCGCCGGCGCCACGTCCTCCGCCTCCTCCAAGCTCCTCCACGGCGGTCTGCGCTACCTGCAGACCGGCGCGGTGAAGCTGGTGGCGGAGAACCACTTCGAGCGCCGCGCGGTCTCCCGTCAGGTGGCTCCCCACCTGGCGAATCCGCTGACCTTCTACCTCCCCGTGTACAAGGGCGGCCCGCACGGCGCCGCGAAGCTCGGTGCGGGAGTGTTCGCGTACTCGGCGCTGTCCGCCTTCGGCGACGGCGTCGGGCACCTGCTCTCCCCCGCCAAGGCCCAGCAGGACGTCCCGGAACTGCGCACCGAGAACCTGAAGGCCGTGGCCGTGTACGGCGACGACCAGATGAACGACGCCCGCATGGCGCTGATGACGGTGCGCGCGGCCGTGGAGTCCGGCGCCGTCGTGCTCAACCACGCCGAGGTCACCGGTCTGCGCTTCACCCGGGGCCGGGTCACGGGCGCGGATCTGAAGGACCGCACCACCGGGGACGAGTTCGGTGTCGAGGCCCGCCTCGTGCTGAACGCCACCGGCCCCTGGGTCGATCACCTGCGCAGGATGGAGGACCCGGGCGCGGCGCCCTCCATCCGCCTGTCGAAGGGCGCGCACCTGGTCCTCAAGCGCACCTCCCCCTGGAAGGCCGCGCTCGCCACCCCGATCGACAAGTACCGGATCACCTTCGCCCTCCCGTGGGAGGACATGCTGCTGCTCGGCACGACCGACGAGGAGTACGAGGGCGACCCCGGCGAGGTCGCCGTCACCGAGCAGGACATATCCCAGATCCTGGACGAGGCGGCGTTCTCCGTCCGCGACCAGCAGCTCTCCCGTGACCTGATCACGTACTCCTTCGCCGGTCTCCGGGTGCTGCCCGGCGGCCCCGGCGACACGTCGAAGGCCAAGCGCGAGACGGTCGTCACGGAGGGCCGCGGCGGCATGCTGTCGGTCGCCGGCGGCAAGTGGACGACGTTCCGCCACATCGGCCGTACGGTCATGCAGAAGCTGGAGTCGCTGCCGGGCCGCCCGCTCGGCGAGGACTTCGAGCCGATCAGGGAGCTGCCGAAGAAGCTGCCGCTGCCGGGTGTCGCCAACCCGCGTGCCGTGGCGCACCGCCTCCTGGTCGACGGCCCGGCGCCCGGGCCGCGCATGGCGGCGGACACCGCCCGCCACCTGGCCACGCACTACGGCTCGCTGGCCTTCGACATCGCGCGCCTGGCGAACGAGAGCCCGGAGCTGGGCGAGCGCGTCCACCCGGACGCCCCGGAGATCCTGGCGCAGGTCGTCTACGCGCGGGACAACGAGTGGGCCGAGACGGCGGACGACGTGCTGCGCCGCCGTACGACGCTGACGATCCGCGGACTCGCCACGGACGAGGTCCGGGCCAAGGTGCAGGACCTGCTCGACAAGAAGTAGTCGGGCGGTGCGAGGGGCGGCTCCCACGGGGGGAGCCGCCCCTCTCGCATGTCCCGGCACCCTGCCACACCGCCTACACACTGCCGCAATGTCCCGGAGCGAGAGTGGGAGGCGGTCCCGCACCGCTCACGGAGGCGGGCCCGACGGACTCGGGAGACGGTCATGGGTTCACTGATTCTCGGCGTCGCGCTCGACGGCCGCGGCGCGCATCCGGCCGCAGCCGGCGGCCCGCCCACGACGGAGGAGTTCGTACGGCTGGTACGGCGCGCCGAGGCGGCGCTGCTGGACTTCGTGACCGTGGAGGACGGACCGGGCCGGCCCGACTCCGCCCTGCTGCTCGCCGTCGCGGCGCGGGAGACCTCGCGGATCGGCCTGGTGCCGCTGGGGCCGGCCCTGGGGCAGCCCGCCGCCTACGCGGCCCGCTACGCCACCCTCGACGTCCTCAGCGGCGGCCGGGCGGGCGTGCGGCCCCGGATCGCCGCGGACGACATCGAGCACGAGCGGATCCTCGCGATCCTCGGGACGCCCGAGGGCGACCGGCAGGTGGCCGAACTCTTCGACCGCGCGGCCGGGTTCCTGGAGCGGGTGGGCCTCGCCTGGGACGGGGCCGACCCGTCGGTGGCCGCACCGCAGGGCCGTCCGCCGCTGATCTCGCTCGCCCACGACACCGTCCCGTACCGCTTCGCCGCCCGCCGCAGCGACGTCGTGATCGTCACACCCGCCGACGCCGGTGTGCTGCGCGCGACCCGTGCCCGGATCGACCGGTTCGCCGCCGAGGAGGGCCGCACGCTCAAGGTCCTCGCCGATGTGAACGTGGTCCTCGGATCGACTCCGGCGGAGGCGGCCGAGCGGCTCACGGCGCTGGAGGAGGCGGCGGGCGAGCCGTTCGCGTCGGACGCGGCCGTGTTCCACGGGACCGCCCAGGGGCTCGCGGACCTGATCGAGGAGTGGCATCGCGAGGGCGGTGCCGACGGAGTCCGGATCCGTCCCGCCGTGCTCCCCGCCGACCTCGACGCACTCGTGGAGGGGGTGGTTCCCGAGCTGATCGGACGCGGACTCCTGCGTTCGGCCTACGAGACCCGCACCCTGCGCGGCCATCTCGGCCTCGCGGCCGCCGTCCCGGAGGGCGCCTCGTGAAGTTCCAGGTCCTGTCGATCATCGGTCACGCCCCGCATCCGCTGACCGGTGAACTCCCCGCCGCCGCCGACCGCCTGGCCCAGGTGGTCGAGGTCGGCACCGCGGCGGAGCGGCTCGGCTTCGACGCCTACGCGGTCGGCGAACGGCACGCCGGACCGTTCCTGTCCTCCGCCCCCACCGTCGTGCTGGGCGCGCTGGCCGCCCGTACGAGCCGCATCAGGCTGCTCACCGGCGTCACCGTGGTGGCCGTCCTCGATCCGGTGCGGGTCGCCGAGGACTACGCGACGCTCGACCAGCTCTCCCGCGGACGCGTCGAGCTGGTGATCGGCAAGGGGGCGGAGGCGGGGCACTTCGACCTCTTCGGGCTCGACGAGGACCGCCAGTGGGACCTCCAGAGGGAGAAGTACGAGCTGCTGCGCCGGCTGTGGCGCGAGGAGAACGTCGACTGGGAGGGCGAGTTCAGGCCGCCGCTGAAGGACGCGACCACCGTGCCGCGCCCCTACGACGGGCCGCCGCGCGTCTGGCACGGCTCGGCGACCTCCCTCAACTCCCCCGAACTCGCGGCCCGTCACGGCGATCCGCTGTTCACGGCCAACGCCGTGCAGCCGCGCGCCGCGTACGCCCGGCTCATCGAGCACTACCGGGAGCGGTTCGAGGCGTACGGGCACGATCCGGCGAACGCCCGGGTGGCGGCGGGCTCGGGGGGACTGCTCATCGCGGACACACCCGAACGGGCCGTCACCCGCTACCGGGACCTGTACGAGGCGAGGGTGCGGCAGTCCTTCCGGCCCCGGCTGGAGGGGCGGGCCGGGTACAACACACCGTTCCGCACGATCGAGGACGCGATCGCGGACGGGCCGCAGCTCATCGGGTCACCGCAGCAGATCATCGACAAGATCCTCGGCTACCACGAGGTGTACCGGCACGACCTGCAGTCGATCACCGTGGACGCCTTCGGACAGTCCACCGCCGAACAGACCGAGACGCTGCAGCGGTTCCAGGAGGAGATCGCGCCGGTCGTACGGCGCGAGGCGCCGAGCACGCTCTGGGAGCAGGACGGAGCGCGCCCCGTACCGGCCTGACACAGCGGAGGCGCCGCATCCTGGAGCCGGTCGCAACGGCACCGGCCGCCCCGCGCCTCGGCGAGGGACGGTTCGACGCGCTCGGCGCCCGGCCGGACGCGCCCACGCTCGGTGAACTCGTCGCCCGCGAGCCGGAGTTCCACCGAGCCGTCGCGCAGGGCTCCGGGAATGCGGTCCTGTGCCCCCCTGCCGGAGGGCGTCTCCGGGCCGGCCGCCCGGGCCCGCATCGGGCGCGGCCCGATCCGGGAGGACGCGGTCGCGCGCACCGCGCCAGAGCACCGGGGGATCCTTGCCGCCCCGCGCGACCTGGACGCCGAGGCGGCTCGGCCGTGGGCGACGGTGCGCCTCGCGAACGCGGAGTGCCGGCCGCGGTCGATGTGCTGATCCCCGGTCCCGGCCCGCGGCGCCACCCCGGCGCGGCTCGGATGACCGGCGGGTGTTCAGAGGCGGTGTTCGGGGCAGTGATCCGTTCACTCCCCCGTGCAAGGGGGCTGCGGAGGCGCCCCGCGCACGCCGTAAGGTTGGGACGTACGTGAGGGCACGTCGGAAGGAGGCGCTGGGTGATCGAGCTCGAGGGGGTTCCCGAGCTGGTCGACCCGGTCATGGTGGCCGCGTTCGAAGGCTGGAACGACGCCGGCGACGCCGCTTCCACCGCGGTCGCGCATCTCGACAGGGAGTGGAAGGGCGAGGTGTTCGCGGCGCTCGACGCCGAGGACTACTACGACTTCCAGGTCAACCGTCCCACGGTGTGGCTGGACGGCGGCGTTCGCAAGATCACCTGGCCGACGACGCGGCTGTCCGTGGTCCGGGTCGGCGGCGAGAAGCCGCGCGACCTGGTGCTGGTCCGGGGGATCGAGCCCTCGATGCGCTGGCGCTCGTTCTGCAACGAGCTGCTGGGCTTCGCGCACGAGCTGGGCGTGGAGCTGGTGGTGATCCTGGGCGCCCTGCTCGGCGACACTCCGCACACCCGTCCGGTTCCGGTCAGCGGCGTCACGTCCGACGCGGACCTGGCCCGCACGATGGACCTGGAGGAGACCAAGTACGAGGGTCCGACGGGCATCGTGGGCATCCTCCAGGAGGCGTGCACGCACGCGGGCGTCCCGGCGGTGTCGCTGTGGGCGGCGGTCCCGCACTACGTGTCGCAGCCCCCCAACCCGAAGGCGACCCTGGCCCTCCTCAACCGTCTCGAGGACCTCATCGACCTGCGCATCCCGCTGGGCGACCTGGCCGAGGACGCGCGGGCCTGGCAGCTGGGCGTGGACCAGCTGGCGGCCGAGGACAGCGAGGTCGCCGAATACGTGCAGACGCTGGAGGAGGCCCGGGACACCGCCGAGCTGCCCGAGGCGTCGGGTGAGGCGATCGCCCGCGAGTTCGAACGGTATCTGCGGCGCCGGGACGGCGGCGGTCCGGCACAGGCCGGGGGCCACGCCACGGAGAGCGGCGAGTCCGCGTCGTATCTGCGCGACACCCCCGGCAGCCGGGGCCGGCCGAAGCCGCAGCGGCCGGACACCGGGGCCGAGACCGGCTCCGGGGCGGAGCGGGAGGCCGGGGCGGAGGCGGGTGGCGCCGGCTCGGAGGGCGAGCCGGGTCCGTCGAGCCCCACCGGACCCTCGGGCTCCTCCGGCTCTCCGGACGGGCGAGGCTCCAAGGGCTCTTCGGACGCGAAGGGCGCCGAGGGTTCACCGGGCTCCGCCGACCCTTCCGACCCCTCCGAGGACTGACCCGGCCGGGGCGGCGCGCCCTGCGCACCGCCCCGGCCTTCGCCGTGCCGCCACCACGGCCGCAGCACGCGAAACTCCGCGTCGGGCACCGGCCCGCAGTCCGGGGATCACGTCGTTCTCGAAGGCGCCGCCGACGGTTCCCGCCTCCTCGGCCGCGCCGCGCCGGGCACCGCTCGTGCGCGCCTCTCGCCCGTCCCCGCCCAACAGGAAGTGCCTGCGGTGCCGGCCGGGTCTCCGGCTCGTCATGGGGTGACCCTCGCCCGGGCCCCTGCCGAGGACGCCGCTGCGCAGCCTTTGGCCGGTTTGCTGCGTGACATCTCTTTCCGGACGGATTGCACAGGGTTCCCCATTCAACTTGTGCCTAAACCGAGTTGGCGAAATCGGGGTGGACGAGTCGCTCCGGCCGTGCCAGGTTGTGCCCCGAAGGCGCGGCTCGGCAACGGGACTTGGCGCCGCGTCCGGCCGGGCGGGCACCCGCACGGACCGAAGGGAGCGGTACGCGATGACCGACCAGGTACAGCAGACGCAGGGCCCGGGAGCGTCCGGGCCGGGACCCGACGGAACGGGATTCACCTACCGGGGCTCCGAACAGGAGCTGATCGTCGTCGCACGCCCCGAGGCCCGGTTGCGGGCCGGCACCGAGGGCGTCCGCTCGGCGGCGGGGGCCGACGTGTCGGCGCTCGACATGTTCCTCGGTGACGAACAGCTCGCCCTGGAACCGCTGTTCGGCAGCGAGGACCGGCTCCGGCAGTCCGCTGCCGCGGGGACGGAGGACACCCTCGACCTCGCGCTCTTCTACCGGGTCCGCGGCGTCGGGAGCCGTGCGCAGGAACTGCGTTCCCGGATCGCCGCGTTGCCCGGAATCGACACGGCCTATGTGAAGCCCGGTGCCGTACCCGCCTCGGTGGGCTCGGTGGGGCAGAGCGCCGACGAAAGCCGGCGGCTGAAGGAGGGTGCGCCGGCGACGCCCGACTTCAGCAGCCGCCAGGGCTATCTGCGTCCGGCGCCCGAGGGGATCGACGCCCACTGGGCCTGGCAGCGGCCGGGCGGCACGGGGCGGGGGGTGACCGTGGTCGACGTGGAGGGCGCCTGGCAGCTCGGCCACGAGGACCTGGCCGCGAAGCTCGCCGGTGTCGTCGTCGGCACCCCGCTCGCCGACCTCGCCTGGCGCAACCACGGCACCGCGGTGATCGGCGTGATCGGCGGCGACCGCAATCAGCGCGGCATCACCGGGATCGCCCCGGACGCCTTGACCGCCGCCGCGTCCTTCCAGGGCATGGGCACCGCGTCCGCGATCCACGCGGCGGCCGACCGGCTGGGTCCGGGCGACATCGTCCTGGTCGAACTCCACCGTCCGGGACCCCGGTTCGACTACGAACTGCGGGACGACCAGCAGGGGTTCGTCGCGATCGAGTGGTGGCCCGACGACTGCGCCGCGATCCGCCACGCCACCGCCAGGGGCGTCATCGTGGTGGAGGCCGCGGGCAACGGGGGCGAGTCGCTCGACGACGCGGTGTACGAGCGACGCCCCGACGGGTTCCCGGCCTCCTGGCGCAACCCGTTCAACCCCGCCCATCCGTCCTCGGGCGCGATCCTGGTCGGCGCGGGGGCTCCGCCGCCCGGCACCCACGGCCGGGACCACGGCCCGGACCGCTCACGTCTGGCGTTCTCCAACTACGGGGCGCGTGTGGACGCGCAGGGCTGGGGGCGCGAGGTCACGACCAGCGGCGGCTCCTGGGACCGGCCGGGCGACCTGCAGGGCGGCGCCGAGGAGATCGCCTGGTACACGGACACGTTCTCCGGGACCTCGGCCGCCTCTCCGCTGGTGGTCGGCGCGCTGGCCTCGCTGCAGGGCATGCTCAGGGCGGCGGGGCGGCACCCGATGTCACCGGAGCGCGCCCGCTCGGTGCTGCGGGCCACGGGCTCCCCGCAGCAGGACGCACCGGGCCGGCCCGTGTCCCAGCGGATCGGCAACCGGCCGGACATCAGGGCGGCGGTCACCCGGCTGCTGCCGGAGGCGATCGGCTCGGGCCGGGCCGAACGGTACTGGGACGAGTTGCTGCCGTACCCGCGCGAACTACCGCCGAGGCTCCGGCTGTTCGTGGCCGGCGACTGGCGCAACCTGAACCACCCGTCCCCCGACATCCGGCAGGCGGTGCACTCCGCCTTCGCAGGGGGACGTCCGGACGTCCGCGTCTGGTTCTCGGACGACGAGGTCGTCGGTCTGGTCATCACCGGCTGAGGACCGGGCCGTCCCGTACCACCGCCGGATCGCAGGCACCGACCGGCGGACCACGATCACCGCTCCACCCGAGGGAAGGTGGCACCCGCATGAGCACCACCCCGCAGATCGACCGGATGAACTCCACGGACCCGATGAACCCCCTCCAGCAGATGGACCGAACGGGCAGGCAGCCGCAGCAGGCGTACGGCGAGCAGCGGCAGCAGTCGTACGGGGAGCAGCCGCAGCAGTTCGACCAGGGCCGGCCGGGGCAGTCGCAGCCGTTCGGACAGCTGCCGTACTCCGGACAGCAGGGCCACATCGGTCAGCAGCAGGGCGGGCCGGGTCAGGAAGAAGAGCAGGGGCCCGGCACCGCTCCCCCGGGGCCCTCCGGATCCCAGCAGAGCGGGCAGCACGGCCGGCACATGGGCCGGACGCAGCCCTTCGGGCAGCAGTACGGCCTGCAGCAGGTCCCCCCGCAGCTTCAGCAGCAGATCCAGCAGCTCGCCCAGCAGCCGCCGTACGAGCAACTGCTCCAGCAGCTCGGGCAGGCCGCCGGCATGGTCCGCAACAGCACCGCCACGCAGTACTGGGACGTGGTCCAGCCGCTCCCGGGCCGGCCGCCGATCCTGTACCTGCTCGTCGACGACGCCTGGCGTCAGCTGCTCGACCCGAGCCAGGCCGTCCGCGACGCGGTGCAGCGCGCCTTCGCCTTCGGACACCGTGTCCTGGGCTTCTACGACGACCGGAACCCGGGCTTCCTCCAGGCGATCGTCGTCACCCGGTGAGGCTGGACACCGCATGAGCCACGCGGGCTGATCACCCGGCCGGTGCCGGGCGGAGACCCCTCCGCCCGGCACCGTGGTGCGTGGGACGACCGCGCGGGGCCGCCGAGGGCTACAGCGCGACGCCGAGCAGCGCGTCCACGGCACGCGAGACGACGCCGGGCGCGCCCTCGTCCGTACCGCCCCGCTCGTGCTGCACCGCGGCCCAGCGGTCGACCGCGGCGAGCGCGGCCGGCGCGTCCAGGTCCTCGGCGAGGGCGGCGCGGATCTCCTCGACGAGGGCGTCGGCGGACGGGCCGTCGGGCCGCGACACCGCCGCGCGCCAGTCGGCCAGCCGTGCGACCGCCTCTTCGAGGACGGCGTCCGTCCACTCCCAGTCCGCCCGGTAGTGGTGGGCGAGCAGCGCGAGCCGGATGGCGACCGGGTCGACGCCGTCCCGCCGCAGCTTGGAGACGAAGACCAGGTTGCCCTTGGACTTCGACATCTTCTCGCCGTTCAGCGCGACCATGCCCGCATGGACGTACGCCTTGGCCATCGGGAACTCGCCGGTGAGCACCTGGGCGTGGGAGGCGCCCATCTCGTGGTGCGGGAAGGCGAGGTCGGATCCGCCGCCCTGGACGTCGAAACCCATGCCCAGGTGGTCGAGGGCGATGGCCACGCACTCGATGTGCCAGCCGGGGCGGCCGCGGCCCAGCGAGCCGCCGTCCCAGCTCGGCTCGCCCTCGCGGGCCGCCATCCAGAGCATCGGGTCGAGCGGGTTCTTCTTGCCCGGCCGGTCGGGGTCGCCGCCCCGTTCGGCGGACAGCAGGCGCATCGCCGCGGCGTCCAGGCCGGACACCTGCCCGAAGTGCGGGTCGGACTCGACGGAGAAGTAGACGTCGCCCTCGAGCTCGTACGCGGCACCGGCGTCGCGCAGCCGCTCGACGAGCGGGACGATGCCCGGTATCGCCTCGACGGCACCGATGTAGTGCTGCGGCGGGAGCATCCGCAGGGCGGTCATGTCCTCGCGGAAGAGGGCGGTCTCCTGTTCGGCGAGTCCCACCCAGTCGACGCCGTCGCGCTCCGCACGCTCCAGGAGCGGATCGTCGACGTCGGTCACGTTCTGGACGTAATGAACCTGCCGCTTGGTGTCGAGCCACACGCGCTGCACGAGGTCGAACGCGTTGTAGGTCGCCGCGTGTCCCATGTGGGTCGCGTCGTACGGCGTGATGCCGCACACGTAGATTCGGGCGACGGGACCGGGGTCGAGGGTGACGAGCCCACCGGTCGCAGTGTCGTGGATCCGGAGGTCGCGGCCCTCACCGGGCAGGGCGGGGACCTCAGAAGCGGGCCAGGCATACATGCCTTGAGCCTAACCGGACGGATGTTCCGTATACGAACCGGATCAGGCCCGGTGGCCGGAAGGACGGTCTTGCCGCGCACGCGTCGGGCGTGCAGGTGCGCGCCGGGCCCCGGGAGCCGCCCGGCGCACCGCGTCACCGGGCCGCGCGGCCCGAGGCGCCCGGCACCGTCACACCGGGGGCCAGGGGATCGCCGGCCACTCCCCGCTCGGCTCCGGATGCCTTCCCGAGGCGAGCAGGGCGTCGACACGCGCGCGCGTGGCGTCGATCTCGGCGGCCGTGACGAGTTCCGCCAGCCGGGTGGCCAGCGGGGCCCCGGGCGCCAGGGAACCGCGCAGCGACGTGAGCGCCTCGACCGCCTCGGCAGTGAGCGGCTCGCCCGCCCAGCCCCACAGCAGCGTCCGCAGCTTGTTCTCGGCGTTGAAGGTGACTCCGTGGTCGATGCCGTAGAGCCGGCCCTCGCCCGCGGGCAGCAGGTGCCCGCCCTTGCGGTCCGCGTTGTTGATCACCGCGTCGAGCACGGCGAGCCGGCGCAGCCGCTCGTCGTCGGCGTGCACGAGCAGCGCCGTCCGCCCCTCACCCACGTCGGCGAAGCCGATGGCCTTCCAGCCCGCCTCCGGCTCCTCGCCGTCCACCAGGGCGAGCAGCTCGGACCCGGACTCGCCCTCGATCCACAGCTGGCACATGCCCTGGCCGTACGGACCGTCCCGCAGCACGGTGGGCGGCACGAGTCCCCAGCCGGTCGCCTCGGAGACCTCGTACGCCGCGACCTCGCGCTGTGCCAGCGTCCCGTCGGGGAAGTCCCACAGGGGCCGCTCCCCGGCGACCGGCTTGTACACGCAGAACGCCTCCTGCCCGTCGTGGGAGACGGAGCAGTACAGCACCGCGTTCGAGGCCTCTCGGATCTGTCCGCGCACGGTCAGCTCGCCCCGGGCGAGCAGCTCGGTCGTGGTCACGCTCCGCGGCGGTATCCGTTCTGGCGCGGACATACGTGTCCTTCCGGGTCGAGCGGGAGGCTGCAGAGCGGGCAGGGCGGCCGGCCCGCGTTGACGACGTCGAGGGCGCGCTTGGCGAAGGCTCGGGCCTGCGCCCCGGTGAGCCGGACCCGGAGCATCGGCGGGCCGTTCTCCTCGTCCTGCAGGAGCCGTTCCTCGGCCTCGGCGAGGTCCTCCTCGGAGTCGGCGTCCAGCTCCACCAGGGCCTGCGCCTCGACGATCATGCGTTGCTCGTCGCCGTCCCAGGCCAGCGCCATGGTGCCGACCCGGAACTCCTCCTCGACGGGGGTGTCCAGCGGAGCGGTGTCGGAGACCTCGGTGGGGGCCATGGCGGGGACCGGTGCGCTGCCCCCGGTCCGCCGTACGACCTCGTCGAGCAGCTCTTCCATCCGCTCGGCGAGTGCGGCCACCTGGGTCTTCTCCAGCGCCACGCTGGTCACCCGGGGTCCTGAGGTGGCCTGCAGGAAGAAGGTACGGCGCCCGGGCAGCCCGACCGTACCGGCCACGAAGCGGTCCGGGGGGTCGTAGAGGAACACCTGACGGGACACGTCCTGTCTCCATTGGAATCTGCATCGGGACCGGTCGGCTGGATCAGCCGTCGGGTCCGCATCGGTTGCTGACAACTACTGCGCTGCTTCGACCGCTTCACCCTACTGCGGTCGACGATCACGGTGCGCCCGCACCGCCCCCGACCGGGGCGTCGCCGCCCGCGGCCTCCTCGCGCGGCGCGAGGGAGGCGAAGTCCCCGGTGTCGCCGAGCCGCACGAGAAACGGCCGCAGCCGGGTGTAACGGATCGCGGTGATGGAACACGGTTCCACAGAGATCCGCTGGAAGAGGTCGAGATGAAGTCCGAGTGCATCCGCGACAAGGGACTTGATGATGTCGCCGTGCGAGCACATGAGGTAGACGGCGTCGCCGCCGTGGTCGCGCTCCACGCGCGCGTTCCACTCGCGCACCGCCTCGGCGGCCCGCGTCTGCATGGCGCGCATGGATTCGCCGCCGGGGAACGCCGCCGCGGAGGGGTGCGCCTGCACGACCTCCATCAGCGGTTCGTCCTTCAGCTCGGCGAGCTTGCGGCCGGACCAGTCGCCGTAGTGGCACTCCCCGATGCGGTCGTCGGTGTGCAGGCGCAGACCGGGACGCGCGTCGAGCAGCGGGCGGACGGTCTCCTGGCAGCGCTGGAGCGGGCTGGCGACGACCTCGGCGAGGGGCAGACCGGCGAGTCGGTCCGGCAGCGCGGCGGCCTGTGCGCCGCCGCGTTCGTCGAGGGCGACGCCGGGCGTCCAGCCGGCGAGCAGTCCCGCGGTGTTGGCGGTGGAACGTCCGTGCCGGACGAGGATCAGGGTGGGCATGCGGCCCAGCCTAGGCGGGGGCCGGTGTGTCACCCGGTCCGGAGGGCGGGAGAATACGTTCTGTGATCGTCGACTGCGCCATCTACCGCGAGGGACGCCGGAGCCAGGGCCCGGACGATCTCTCGGACGCCCTGGACCAGGCCCGTGCCCAGGACGACACGTTTCTCTGGATCGGCCTGCACGAGCCGACCGCGGAGGAGTTCGAACACGTCACCCACGAGTTCGGGCTGCACCCGCTGGCGGTCGAGGACGCTCTGAAGGCGCATCAGCGCCCCAAGATCGAGGTGTACGACGACTCGGTCTTCATGGTCCTGAAGCCGGTGGTGTACGAACCGGACAGCGACGCGGTCTCCTCGGGCGAACTGATGATCTTCCTCGGCGACTCCTTCGTGGTCACCGTGCGGCACGGTGAGGGCTCGCCGCTCGGCGAGGTGCGGCAGCGTCTGGAGAAGGACCCGGAGATGCTCCGGCACGGTCCCACGTCGGTGCTGTACGCGATCGCCGACGCCACGGTGGACCACTACCTGGACGTCGCGACCGAGCTGCAGACCGACCTGGAGGAGCTGGAGGCGGAGGTCTTCTCGCCCACCGGCGGGGGGTCGCGCCACACGGCGTCCCGCATCTACACCTTCAAGCGCCAGATCCTGGAGTTCCGCCGGGCGACGGGTCCGCTGGCGGTGCCGATGACCCGGCTCGCGGGCACGGGTTCGTTCAGTACGGGGCTGCCCTTCGTGGCGGACGAGACGCAGCCCTTCTTCCGGGACGTGAGCGACCACCTCACGCGCGTGAACGAGTCGGTGGAGGGACTGGACCGGCTGGTGTCCGACATCCTCTCGGCGCATCTCGCGCAGATGAGTGTCCGGCAGAACGACGACATGCGGAAGATCTCCGCGTGGGCCGCCATGGCCGCGATCCCGACGATGATCGCGGGGATCTACGGCATGAACTTCGACCACATGCCCGAGCTGCACTGGGTGTGGTCGTACCCCGCCGTGATCGTGGTGATGGTGGTCCTGGAACTAGGGCTGTACCGGCTGTTCAAGCGGCGGGGCTGGCTGTAGCGGCGGACTTCGGTCGGCCGGGTTCAGGCGAACTCGGGTGCCGGCGAAGGGGGCCCGTTCAACGCGCCCCGCCGTTCGGGCATGGTCAGCGAGACCATGCGCCGCCAGCCCGCCAGCCGCTCGTAGGCGTACACGGCGTGGATGCCCGCGGCCAGCGTCGCCGACTTGGCCTTCGACCAGCCCAGGATGCGCCCCATGTGGCTCATCACGGCCAGGCTGACGTCGCGGTAGACGCGGATCTCGGCGAGCGCGCACGCGCGGAGCGTGCGCTGGATGGCGCGGCCGTGTCCGGCGTACGCGAAGCGCAGCAGTTCCTCGTGGCAGTAGGCGAGGTGGTTGTCCTCGTCGTGCGAGATCATCCGGACCGCGCGCCCGATGTCGGGGTCGTCGGAGAAATGCTTGCGCAGCAGCTCCATCTGCTCGGAGGCGCGCTGTTCGGTGACCCTGCTGTGCGCGAGATAGGTGACGATGTCCTGGACGGTCAGGGGGCGGTCGTCCTTGAGCTTCTCGTGCGCGAGACCGATGCCGTGGCGCTCCAGCAGCATCGTGTAGTCGGTGTCGGGCGGGACCTCCACGGGCTGCAGGCCGCGCTTCTTCATGAGGGCGTTGAAGATCCGCCCGTGCTTGTCCTCGTCGGCACCGTGCCGGGCGATCCGGGGCGCGAGCTCGCGTTCGCCCGGTGGCACGAGCGCGGCGATGCGGGCGTTCTCCCAGCCTCCCTGCGCCTCGCCGCTGGCGGCGATGGAGCAGAAGAGCCGGAACGATTCGTCGTTGTCGAGAATTTCCTGGAACAGACTCCTGGCCGAAAGCATCTCAACCCACCTCTCTGCGGGACTCCGCAGAGAACGAGTCAAATGCCGCGAGAGGGACGCGGCAACACCTGCGCCGGACAACTCGGCCGAACGAAGGACGACACGGCCGGTCCAGGGGCGTAACCGAAGAGGCGGCTGACGCGTTGTTCCCCGTGACGGCCGTGGCGGGGAAGACCCCCGAGCCCCCACCACGGCCGCAGAACTTCTCCCGGGCGCTCCGCTCCCGCCGTGCTAGGCGAGACCGGCCCGCTCCAGGGCGTCGGTGCCGGCCCGCAGCGAGGCGATCCGCTCCTCCAGCGTGAAGCCCGCGGGCGCCAGGGTGAGCGTGGTGACCCCGGCCGCCGCATAGGCCTGCATCCGGTCCGCGATGCGGTCCACGGACCCCAGCAGCGTCGTCCGGTCGATCAGCTCGTGCGGTACGGCGGCGGCGGCGCCCGCCTTGTCGCCGGACAGGTACGCGTCCTGGATCTCGGCGGCCTCCTTCTCGTACCCCATCCGCCGGGCGAGCTGGTTGTAGAAGTTCTGCTTGCGGCTGCCCATGCCGCCGACGTAGAGCGCGGTGTACGGGCGGAACATGTCGGCGAGGGCCGCCACGTCCTTGTCGTCGCCGAGCGCGAGCGGGAGCGTCGGGCAGACGTCGAAGCCCTCCATCGTCTTCCCGGCCTTCTCACGGCCGGCCCGCAGATGGCTGACCGCGGTGTCCTCCAGGTGCTCGGCCGACGGGAAGATCAGCAGGGCGCCGTCGGCGATCTCACCGGTCTGTTCGAGGTTCTTGGGGCCGATCGCCGCGATGTAGAGCGGGATGTGCTCGCGCTCCGGGTGCACGGTCAGCTTGATCGGCTTGCCCGGGCCGTCCGGCAGCGGGAGCGTCCAGTGCTCGCCCTCGTAGGACAGGCGCTCGCGGGTCATCGCCCGGCGGACGATCTCCACGTACTCGCGGGTGCGGGCGAGCGGCTTGTCGAACTTGACGCCGTACCAGCCTTCGGACACCTGCGGCCCGGAGACGCCGAGCCCGAGGCGGAAACGGCCGCCGGACAGCGAGTCGAGGGTCGCCGCCGTCATCGCCGTCATCGCGGGCTGGCGGGCGGGGATCTGGAAGATGGCCGAGCCCACGTCGATGCGCTCGGTCTGGGCGGCCACCCAGCTGAGCACCGTGGCCGCGTCGGAGCCGTAGGCCTCGGCGGCCCAGCAGACGGCGTATCCCAGTCGGTCGGCCTCCTGGGCGACGGCGAGATTGTCCGCGTCCATTCCGGCGCCCCAGTAGCCGAGGTTGATCCCGAGCTGCATGGCCGTTTCCCCTTACCGATCAGTAACGTCCCTTGTGCCGGAGACACTAGCGCGCGGGTGGGCACGGTGGCAGGGACGGGCCCGCGCCCGCGTGATCCGGGTTGTCCACAGGGCCTCCGCACACCGAGTTCCGGCCAGTAATCTCCACGTCCATGGAGCAGAGGCATCTCGGCCGTACCGGCCTTCGCGTGTCCCGGATCGGGCTCGGCACCCTCACCTGGGGCCGGGACACCGACGAGCACGACGCCGCGGACCTGTTGAAGGCCTTCTGGGAGGCCGGCGGGACCCTCGTCGACACGGCCGACGTGTACGGGGACGGGGAGTCGGAGTATCTGCTCGGCCGCCTCATGGAGGGCCTGGTCCCCCGCCGGGATCTGGTCATCTCGACGAAGGCGGGGAGCGTGCCGGACCCGGACCGGCGCTTCGACGGCTCACGCGGACACCTGCTCGCCGCGCTGGACGCCTCCCTGGAGCGCCTCGGCACCGGTTACGTCGACGTGTGGCACGTGCACGCCTACGACCCCATGACCCCGCTGGAGGAGACCCTGCAGGCACTGGACCTGGCGGTCAGCAGTGGTCGCGCCCGGTACGCCGGGGTGTCCAACTTCTGCGGCTGGCAGCTGGCCAAGGCCGCGACGTGGCAGCTCGCGGTGCCCGGGACCCGGACCCGGCTGGCCAGTACGCAGCTGGAGTACTCCCTGCTGCAGCGCGGCGTGGAGCGCGAGGTGCTGCCCGCCGCCCTCGACCTGGGCGTGGGTCTGCTGCCCTCCTCGCCCCTCGGCCGCGGCGTCCTCACCGGCAAGTACCGCCACGGCACCCCCGCCGACTCCCGGGGCGGCACGGAATACCTCGCCCCGTTCGTCGCCCCGTATCTCGACGACGCCGCGGGGCGCATCGTGGACGCCGTGGCGACCGCCGCCGACGGGCTCGCCGTGACGCCGCTCCAGGTGGCCCTCGCCTGGGTCCGCGACCGCCCGGGCGTCACCGCGCCCGTCATAGGCGCGCGCAACGCGCAGCAGCTCACGGAGGCGTTGTCAGTGGAGAGCCTTAGTCTTCCTGACGAGATCTGCCGGGCGCTCGACGACGTGTCGGCACCGGTGCACCACTATCCCGATCACGACTGGAGCACGCTGTGAGCACGGAGCCCGAGACCACGGAGGAAGCCGAGCCGGGGGCCCCGGGCGCCGGGGACGGCCCGGTGGCCTCGAGCGGACAGCCGGGCGCCGGGGAGGAAGCGGACGTCGCGGCCGGGGCGTCCGCCGACGCCGCCGACGCCGGGCCGTCCGAGGACGCCGGGAGTGCGGAGGGCGCCGGAAGCTCCGACGACGCCGGAAGCTCTGAGGACGCCGGGAGTGCCGAGGGCGCCGCGGAGGGCGGCACGGCTTCCGAGGGGTCCGGGGACGGCGGCACGGCCGCCGGCGGCGAGACCGGTGACCAGGCCGCCGCGGCGGAGCTGTCCGAGGCGGAGGCCGAGCTGGCGGCCCAGCGCGAGCTGCGGGAGCGGATCGAGCGGCGCAAGGCCGAGAAGCAGGGGCCGATCCCGGCCGGGACCAAGCTCAGCGGGACGGCCGCCGACCTGCTCGCGGCCGTCCGCGCGGTGGAGAGCGGCGAGAAGCCCGTGGCCACGGCGTTCCGCGAGCCGGAGCCCACGCCCCGCCGGTCGGCACCCGAACCGGCGCGGCGCTCGCAGCCGGTGGCCCCGGTCGCCGGCGCGCCCCCGGCGGAGACGGTCGATGCCGTGCGGGCCGTCCTGGCCGGGGGCGGGGCACCCGAAGCGCTCGCACCGCAGGCCGCCGCCGCCCTGGGCGAGAGCGCGGCGGAGCAGCTGCGGGAGGACCCCTGGCAGTTGCTGCGGATCGCCGGTGTGCGGCCCGAGCAGGCCGACGGCTTCGCGCGGGCGCTGCTCGGCGCGGAGTGCGGCCCCGACGACGAGCGGCGCGGCCGGGCGGTCACGGTGTGGTTGCTGGAGCAGGCCGCCCTCGCCGGGCACACCGCGCTGGAGGCGTCCGTCCTGACCGCCGCGCTCGCCCAGCGGGCGGTGCCCGATCCGGACGCCGCCGTGCAGAGCACCATCGCGGAGGGTGAGGCCCTGGTCTTCCAGGACGCCCTCGACGCGGCGGCCGCTCCGGCGCGGGAGCCGGCCGCGGACGCGGCCGAGGAGGAGGGCCGGGAGGCCGAGGAGCGCCCGGTCCGCGTCCTCATCGGCCTGGAGCGGTACGCGCTCGCCGAGGAGAGCCTCGCCGACGGTCTCGCCCGCGTGGTCAACGCACTGCCCAAGGACCCGTCGCCCGGCTGGGAACCGGCCGCCGCTGCCGCGTCCCGTTCCGCCGCCGAGCTGATCCGTGCCGTCGCAGGACACGGGCTCGTGCTGCACACGGGCGGCGAGGCCTCTCGCGCGGAACCGGCGGAGCTGGTCGCGGCCGCCCGGTCGCTCGGGCTCCGCGCCTGGGCCGCCGCGCACACGACGGACGGCCGCGACCGCTTCGCGTCGTCCCTCACCCCGGCGGAGGGCGACACCGCCGATGGCGTCGCCACCGTCGCCGGACTGCTCTCCGGCGCCGAGGGACCGGGCCGGGACGGTGACGGCGCGCTGGCCCTCGACGTGCTGGTGCTCCTCGACGCCCCCCAGCTCGACGTCGAGGCGGCGGCCGTGCTCGTCGAGTCGCTGCCCGACGGTGCGCGACTGGTGCTCAGCGGGGACCCCGGCGTGCTGTGGTCGGCGGGGCCCGGACGGGTCTTCGGCGATCTGCTGGCCGCCAGGGTCTGTCCCCAGGTCGCCTCGCGGACGCCGGACCCCGGCCCCCTCGGGGAGCTCGTCTCGGGGATCGGCATCGGAGAGCTGAACCAGGTCGAGGCGCCCGGCAAGGAGGTCGTGATCGTCCCGGTGCGGGACGCCGGGGAGGCGGTGCACCGGACCGTGCAGCTCGTCGCGGACTCGGTGCCCCGGGCCATCGGCGTTCCGCCCGAGCAGACCCAGGTGATCACGCCGGGCCACGGCGGCGCGGCCGGCACCCGCGCGCTGAACACCGCGCTCAAGGAGCGGCTCAATCCCGGTCCCGGCCGCTTCGGCGGCTTCGACCCCGGTGACCGGGTCGTCCACTCCCCCGCCCCGGGCCGTGCCGTGCCCGGGCACGTGGTGAAGGCCGACGCCGAAGGGCTGCACCTGGAGTGCTCCGGCGCCCCCGTCGTCGTACCGAAGGAGCGGGTCGAGCAGTCGGTGCGGCACGCCTGGGCGCTGACCGCGCACCAGGCGGTGGGGCACCGCTGGCCGGCCGCGGTCGTGGTGCTGCCGGGCGACGCCGGGGCGTCCCTCACCCGCCCCTGGGTGTACACCGCCTTCGGCCGGGCGGCCCGCCACCTCTCCGTCGTGCACGGCGTCGAGGGAGCCCTGCCGCGTGCGGTGGCGGAGGTCCCGCAGAAGCCGCGCACCACGCGCCTGCCGGCCCTGCTCAAGGCGCAGGTGCCGTCCGCCGGATGACCCGCCCCCCGGGCGACCCGGACGACGAAGTGGCGGCCACCGGTGATCCGGTGACCGCCACCCGGTACGTCAGCCGCTCGGCGAGACCTCTCCGCCCCGACTCGCCCCGTAATCCGAGCCGTCAGCGGTCGGCGTCGAGCGGCTCCAGGTCCTCGTCGTCGTCCAGGACACCGTCCGGCCCGGGGACGATGCCGCGGCGCAGATCGTCGTCGAGGTCGTCGTCGGCCTCGTCGTCGAAGACGGCGCTGACGTCGAAGCGGCAGACGATGCGCTCGGCGTCGGCCTGCTCGAAGGGCGCGTCCAGCCATTCACCCGCTTCGGCGGGCTCGTCCGCGGCGGTCACCCACAGCGTGGAGTCGCCCTCCTCCAGGCCGAACTCCTTGTGCCGGGACGCGATCTCGTCCGGTTCGAACTCGCCGAACAGCAGGCCGAGGGCTCCGTGGACCGTGCCGGAGGCGGTGGCCTCCACCCCCGCGTCCTCCTCCACGGCCTCGATGCGACGGGCCTGCGCCAGCAGCCGCTGAGGCTCCACCACCGAGTAGTCCCGGCGGATCAGCACGCTCAGCGCGTTCGGCTCCTCGGGGCCGGTGTACGGCGGGAGCTCGTCGTCCGTACCGGGGATCTCGAACGGCGTGACCTCGTCGTAACGGTCGTAGAGCAGCTCGTCGTACTCCTCCGCGGCCGCGGCGAGCTCGTTGAACGCCTCGTACACGGCCGGGTCGTCCTCACCCGTCCTGCGCTCGACCGCGGCCAGGTGGCGGTCGAGGGCGGTCTTGACCGCCTCGGCGGCGGCACGTACCTCGGCAGCGGTGGGCTGCGCAGCATCAGACATAGTGCAGACGCTATCCGTACACGGCCGCTGCCCGCACAATAGATGCGATGCCGGAATACGAATTTGTCGACGTGTACGTGCCGCGCGGGGTGTCCCGCAAGGAAGCCACACGTCTGCTGACGGACCATGCGGAGTACGGACACTGGGAGTTGGACCGCCTGAGCCTGCACGCCGACGGCAGCCGCAGAGTGCGGTTGCGCCGACGGATCATCCGCCAGGTACGCGCCACGTGGTGAGCCAAGGCGGCTGAGACGGAGCGGGGCCGCTACTGCGGGCCCGCTCCGTTCTCCCCCTCTCTGGGGCATTTTGTGATGCCCTGACCCGGAATGTCCGGGCCCTACGCCGCCGAGCGTGCCCTGCGGTAGAGGAACGCGCCCCCGAGCAGCGCGCCCGCGCCCGCCGGCACCAGGAGGCCCATGGGCAGGTCGCTGCCGGTGTGGGCGAGCTGCTCGCCCCCCTGGGCGGAGCTGTCCGACCGCGTCCCGGCCGCGCTGACCTGCGAGGCGCCGGCCCGGTCCGCGCCGCCCGACCCGGACGTCGCGCCCGGGCGGCCGTGCTGCCCCGTCCCCGCGGGGTGACCCGGCCCGTCCTGGTGCGAGCCTCCCGGGTGCCCGGATCCGCCCGGGTGGTTGCGGTCGCCGGGGTGTCCCGGCCGGCCCGGGTGGTTGCGGTCGCCCGGGTGCCCCGGGTGGTGGGGGCGGCCGTGGTCCGCGCCGGGGCCGGAGTGGTCGCCGCCTCCGTTGCCGCACGCGTTGCCCGCCGCCGGGTTGCCGACGCCGCCCACGTTCACGCTGTTGCCGCAGACGTTGACCGGCGCGTCGACCGGAACCTGGACGTGGTTGCCCGAGCCGACGCCCGGCGAGCCGCCGGTGTGCCCCCCGGCGTGCGCGCCGCCGCCCGAGTGCGAGCCGCCGCCGTACCCCCCGGAGGATCCGCGGCCGCCGTGGTTGGCGCACGTGTTGCCCATCGCCGGGTTCAGCAGCCCGACGACGTTCACGGTGTTGCCGCAGACGTTGACCGGCGCGTGCACCGGCGCCTGCACGGTGTTGCCCGACAGCACACCGGGCGAGTTGGTGCCGGCGCCGTGCGCCCCCGAGTCGGCGTGTGCGTAACCGCCCGCGGCGGCGAGTACACCGGTCGCGGCCGCCATCGTCATCAGGCCCTTGCGGGTGACCTGTCGCATTGCTGTTTCCTGCCTTCGACTGTGCCTGGGACCTTGCGGAAGGTGTCCGCGCGACGGACGCGCGGACACGGAAAGCCCGGTCGGGGGGGAGGGGGGGGGGGGGGGTGGTGGTGGGGGGGGGGGGGGGGAAGAACCCCGAAAAAAAGGAGCAAGCGACCCCTGTGGGGCGGGGGTTTGCCGAGAGGGGTTGTAACGA
>NZ_JBVHPY010000004.1:9548-82923 GCF_055567695.1 Streptomyces sp. NPDC026417 | reverse complement strand
CTCTTTCCTTGATTTTTTTCTGGGCCTTTGGGGGAAGCTCCCCCCACACAAACAACACCACCACCCCCCCCCCCCCCCCCCCCCACCCCCCCCCCCCCCCCCCCTGCCCCGACGAGGACTCAGAGCCTCATGGAACGAGGCACGACGTCACTTGTTGATGCAGGTGTTGCCGAAGGCGGGGTTCAGCAGCCCGATCACGGAGACCGTGTTGCCGCAGACGTTCACCGGGATGTGAACGGGAACCTGGACAACGTTGCCGGACAGGACACCGGGGGAGTTCACAGCGGCACCCTGGGCGCCCGAGTCGGCGGCAGCCAGGCCCGCACCGGCGAGAACCAGACCACTGGTGGCAACCGCGGCGGCGACGATCTTCTTGATCATTATTCCTCCTCGTAGACAAATGCGACCCCAGCTTCGGGTCACACCACCTGTAACGAGGAGGGAGTAATCGAGCTACGAGCTTATGGTCGCATTCACTCTTCTCAGTCGGCTCCGCACGCGCTGGCGATTATTGGAGTGTCGTTTTACCTGCGCAATCCACCTCACGGTCGTCGCGGGATCCGGGCGGGCCCTCAGGACGCGTCGATGAAGCGGTCCAGCACGCGCACGCCGAACCGCAGGGCGTCCACGGGCACCCGCTCGTCGACCCCGTGGAACATGCCCGCGAAGTCCAGCTCCGGCGGCAGCTTCAGCGGGGCGAAGCCGAAGCAGCGGATGCCGAGGTCGGCGAAGGACTTGGCGTCGGTGCCCGCGGAGAGCATGTACGGGACGGCGCGCGCGATCGGGTCCTCGGCGGACAGCGCGGTCTGCATGGCGTCGACGAGCGCCCCGTCGAAGGTGGTCTCCAGCGCCTTGTCCGCGTGCACGTCCTCGCGCTTGACCCGCGGGCCGAGGATCCGGTCCAGGTCGGCGAGGAACTCGTCCTCGTACCCCGGCAGGTAGCGGCCGTCGACGTGCGCGGTGGCCTGCCCGGGGATCACGTTGACCTTGTATCCGGCGCCGAGCTGGGTCGGGTTGGCGGTGTTCTGCAGGGAGGCGCCGATCAGCTTGGCGATGCCGCCGAGCTTCGCGAGCGTCGCGTCCATGTCCTCCGGGTCGAGCTCGGTGCCGAGTGCGTCGCCGAGTTCGTCGAGGAAGTGCCGCAGCGTCTTGGTCACCCGCACCGGGAACTTGTGCCGGCCGAGCCGCCCCACCGCCTCCGACAGCTCCGTGATGGCGTTGTCGCGGTGGATCATCGAACCGTGGCCCGCGGTGCCGTCCACGGTCAGCTTCATCCAGTGCATGCCCTTCTGGGCCGTCTCGACGAGGTAGAGCCGCAGGTTCTCGTTGACCGTGAACGAGAACCCGCCGACCTCGCCGATGGCCTCCGTGACCCCTTCGAAGAGGCCGGGGTGCTTGTCGACCAGGTGCCGCGCGCCCCAGGTGCCGCCCGCCTCCTCGTCGGCGAGGAAGGCCAGCACGATGTCCCGCGGGGGCTTGCGCCCGGTGCGCAGCCGGTCGCGCACGACCGCGAGGGTCATCGCGTCCATGTCCTTCATGTCGACCGCACCGCGGCCCCAGACGCAGCCGTCCGCGATCTCCCCGGAGAACGGGTGGTGGGTCCAGTCCTCGGCGTTGGCCGGTACGACGTCCGTGTGGCCGTGGATGAGCAGCGCGGGCCGCGAGGGGTCCTCCCCCTCGATGCGCGCCACCGTGGAGGCACGGCCCTGGTGCGACTCGAAGATCTGCGGTTCGAGCCCCACCTCGGCGAGCTTCTCGGCGATGTACTCGGCGGCCTTGCGCTCGCCGGGCCCGGAGTGGTCTCCGTAGTTGCTGGTGTCCATCCGGATCAGCTCGCGACAGAGGTCGACGACCTCGTCCTCGCCAGAGACACCCCTGGCCGTGTTCGACTCGCTCACGGTGCTTCCTCCCACTGTCACTGCTGGTGGTCCCCCTCATCCTCTCTCCGGCACCCCGCCCACCCCAAGGCCGGGCCCGGCCCGTCACACGTCGTTCACGCCCGAAAGGGGTGTGATCAGGCGCCCCCGGAAGCCTGGTAATGTTTCCTCTGTCGCCGCGAGGGAAACCCCGCGCGACAGACACCTTGTCCGGGTGGCGGAATGGCAGACGCGCTAGCTTGAGGTGCTAGTGCCCTTTATCGGGCGTGGGGGTTCAAGTCCCCCCTCGGACACATCGAAGAGCGAGGCCGTGACCCCCGGGTCACGGCCTCGCTCGTTGTGTGCGGACGCGACGCCGCGGACCGGCCGGCACGACACAATGGGGGCCATGATCACGCCTTCCTGCCCGTGCGGACTCCCCCTGCCGTATGCCGCGTGCTGTGGCCGCTTCCACCGCGGGGAGGCCGCGGCGCCCACCGCGGAGGCGCTGATGCGGTCGCGGTACAGCGCCTTCGTGAAGCGCGACGAGGGCTACCTGCTGCGGACCTGGCATCCGGGGACGCGACCGCCGCGGGTGGAGTTCGAGCCGGGGATGCGGTGGACGGGACTGGAGATCCTGGAGACGGGCGAGGGGTCCGCGTTCCACTCCTCGGGAACCGTGACGTTCCGGGCGGGTTACGCCGGAGGCGTGCTGCACGAGCGCAGCCGGTTCGTACGGGTCGACGGGGCCTGGGTCTACGTCGACGGGGACTTCGTGGAGTGACCGCCCGGGGAGGACCGGCCGCGGTCAGGGGGCCAGGATGTCGAGTTCCTCCAGGGCGCCGACGGCGATCTGGCGGGTGAGTTCCTCGGCGCGGGCGGCGTCGCCGGCCCGGACCGCCTCGGCGACCCGGACGTGCAGGGTGACGGCGGCGGGGTCGGGGTCCTCGAACATGACCTCGTGGTGGGTTCGGCCCGCGAGGACCTCCGCGACGACGTCGCCGAGCCGGGCGAACATCTCGTTGCCCGATGCGTCGAGGATGACGCGGTGGAAGGCGACGTCGTGGACGAGGTAGCCCTCCAGCTGCCCGCCGCGTGACGTGGCGACCATGCCGAGGGCGCATTCGGTGAGTTCGGCGCACTGCTCGGCCGTGGCGTGCCGCGCGGCCAGGCCCGCGGCGACGGGCTCCACGGCGGAGCGCAGCACGGTGAGCGAGCGGAGCTGGTGCGGGCGGTCGGCTCCCGCCAGCCGCCAGCGGATGACCTGCGGGTCGTAGACGTTCCACTCGGCCTTGGGCCGGACCGTGACACCGACCCGGCGGCGGGACTCCACGAGGTACATGGATTCGAGGACGCGCACCGCCTCGCGCATCACGGAGCGCGACACCTCGAAGCGCTGCGCCAGTTCGTCCGTGCGCAGAACGCTTCCGGGCGGGTAGTCGCCTGCCGTGATGGCCGGCCCGAGGGTGTCCAGTACGTGTCCGTGCAGTCCCCGGCCCCGTGTGCTCATGGGGCCAGCGTACGAGGACTGGGGCCCTGCGAAAAAGTCAGACTTATATGTCACAGACTCTTGAATTAGTCGTACCTAATGGGTTTCAGTGTCGTCGACATCAGGTGTCGACGAAGACAGCGAGAGCATGATGCAGCAGACGCGTACCCCCCACGTGGTCGTGGTGATGGGCGTGGCGGGCACCGGCAAGACGACCATCGGTCCCCTGCTCGCCGACCGGCTCGGCGTTCCCTACGCCGAGGGCGACGACTTCCACCCGCAGGCCAACATCGCCAAGATGACGGCCGGGACGCCGCTGACCGACGACGACCGGTGGCCGTGGCTGGACGCCATCGGCGCCTGGGCGCACGGCCGTGCCGGGCTCGGCGGGGTCGTCAGCAGCTCGGCGCTCAAGCGGAGCTACCGCGACCGGCTCCGGGCCGCGGCGCCCGATGTCGTCTTCGTCCACCTCTCGGGCAGTCGCGCCCTCATCGAGGACCGGATGTCGCACCGTCGGGGGCACTTCATGCCCACCGCGCTGCTGGACTCCCAGTTCGCCACCCTTCAGCCGCTCCAGGCGGACGAGAGGGGCGTCGAGGTGGACGTCGCCGGCAGCCCGGAGGAGATCACCGCACGGGCCGTGGCCGCTCTGCACGGTCTGTCCGAGCCCCCGCAGTAGGTCCCCCGGGGCTTCGCGGAGCCGCAGCCCCGACCCACTCCCCGTCCGTCCCGTACACACAAGGGAAGCACCGTGACCAGACTCAGCGTCGAGATGCTGGCAGCGGACGCCGTCGAGCCGATCACCTCGGCGGGCCATGCCCGGCTGGGCATCGCCGTCCTGGCCGGCATCGCCGTCATCGTCCTGCTCATCACGAAGTTCAAGCTGCACGCCTTTCTGGCCCTGACCATCGGCTCGCTCGCGCTGGGCGCGTTCGCCGGGGCTCCGCTCGACAAGACCATCCTCAGCTTCACCGCGGGGCTCGGCTCGACCGTCGCCGGTGTGGGTGTCCTCATCGCGCTCGGCGCGATTCTCGGCAAGCTGCTCGCCGACTCGGGCGGCGCCGACCAGATCGTCGACACGATCCTCGCCAAGGCGGGCGGCCGTGCCATGCCGTGGGCGATGGTGCTGATCGCGTCCGTGATCGGCCTGCCGCTGTTCTTCGAGGTCGGCATCGTCCTGCTGATCCCGGTCGTGCTGATGGTCGCCAAGCGGGGCAACTACTCGCTGATGCGCATCGGGATCCCGGCCCTCGCCGGTCTGTCCGTGATGCACGGCCTGATACCTCCGCACCCCGGTCCGCTGGTCGCGATCGACGCCGTGAAGGCCAACCTCGGGGTCACCCTGGCGCTCGGTGTCCTGGTGGCGATCCCGACGGTGATCATCGCGGGCCCCGTCTTCTCGAAGTACGCGGCCCGCTGGGTGGACGTCCCGGCCCCGGACCGCATGATCCCCGCCCGTGCCTCCGAGGACCTGGAGAAGCGCCCCGGGTTCGGCGCCACGCTCTTCACCATGCTGCTGCCGGTCGGGCTGATGCTGGCCAAGGCGCTCGTGGACATCGTCGTCGACGATCCCGAGCACATGGTCCAGCGCGTGTTCGACGTCGCCGGTTCGCCGCTGATCGCGCTGCTCGCGGCGGTCATCGTCGGGATGTTCACGCTGGGCCGGGCCGCCGGGTTCACCCGGGAGCGGCTGTCGACGACCGTGGAGAAGTCCCTCGCCCCGATCGCCGGCATCCTGCTGATCGTCGGAGCGGGCGGCGGATTCAAGCAGACGCTGATCGACTGCGGCGTGGGCCAGATGATCCTGGACATCTCCGAGGACTGGTCGATCCCCGCACTGCTGCTGGCCTGGCTGATCGCGGTGGCGATCCGGCTCGCGACCGGTTCGGCGACCGTGGCCACCATCTCGGCGGCCGGTCTCGTCGCCCCCCTCGCCGCGGACATGTCCACCACGCACGCCTCCCTGCTGGTGCTGGCGATCGGCGCGGGCTCGCTCTTCTTCAGCCACGTCAACGACGCCGGGTTCTGGCTGGTCAAGGAGTACTTCGGGCTGAGCGTCGGCCAGACGGTCAAGACCTGGTCGGTGATGGAGACCATCATCTCCGTGGTCGCCGGCGGTCTGGTCCTGCTGCTGTCCCTCGTGATCTAGCCCGGGAGCACGGCGAGGGCTCGCCCCCTCCCCGGCACCACCGCCCCCTCCCGGGCGCCACGGGCGTCCGGGAGGGGGCGGTCGCGTCTGCCGCTCCGTACGCGGCCGCCCAGGGCTCGCTCAGGACCACGGACGCCAGAGCGAGTGCTCCCGCTCCGCCCACTCCCTGCTGACCGAGCCCGTGCGCAGGCCCCGGCGGGCCTCCGGATCCGCGAGCGCCATCCCGATGTGACCGGCGAGGACGATGCCGACGGTCAGCGCGAGCCAGTCGTGCACGAAGGTCGCCGAGGTGCGCCATACGAGGGGGGTGAGGTGGGTGAACCACATCAGCAGCCCGGTGCCCAGCATCACCAGGCTCGCGCCGGCGATCCAGGCGGCGTAGGTCTTCTGACCGGCGTTGAACTTGCCCGCGGGCCGGTCGGCCCGGCGGGTGCCGCGGCGCAGCGCGGCGCGCAGCCAGGCTCCGTCGTGCGGACCCCAGCGGTTGAGCCGGCGCAGGTCCGCGCGGAAGGCCCGCGAGACCAGTCCCGCCAGGACCGGGACGGGCAGCAGCAGGCCCGCCCACTCGTGTACCCGGACCACGAGTTCACGCCGGCCGACGAGTTCGGCGAGCATCGGCAGGTAGAGGCAGGCCGCGGTCACCACGCACACGCCCATCAGGGCGCCCGTCGTGCGGTGGATCCAGCGTTCGGCGGGAGTGAAGCGCCGTACGCGCGCGGGGCGGGCCGGGGCGTCAGCCGGTGGGTTCATCGTCGCGTCCGTTGGAGCGGCCGACCCAGGCGTCGACGTCGTAGCCGCGCTTCTCCCAGTACCCGGGACGGACGTCCTCGGTGACGGTGATGCCGGAGAGCCATTTGGCGGACTTGTAGAAGTACATCGGCGCCACGTACAGGCGGACCGGCCCGCCGTGGTGATGGCCGAGGTCCTTGTCCTGCATGCGCAGCGCCACCATGACGTCCCGGCGGCGGGCCTGGTCGAGCGTGAGGCTCTCGGAGTAGGCCCCGTCGAAGCAGGTGAAGCGGACCGCGCCGGCCGAGGGGCGTACTCCGGCGGCGTCCAGGAGCCGGGACAGGCGCACTCCCTCGAAGGGGGTGGCCGGCACCCGCCATCCGGTGACGCACTGGACGTCGTGGACGAGCCGGGTCTGCGGTAGGGCGCGCAGTTCGGCCAGGGTGAGGCGCAGGGGGCGGTCGACGAGACCGTCGACGGTGAGGCGGTAGTCCGACGCGGTCTTGTGCGGGACCGACGAGGTGACCGAGTAGTAGCGGAAGCCGCCGCCGTTGGGCAGGAGCCCGGTCAGGCCGGTGGGGTCCTTGTCGGCGGCGTCGCCGAGGAAGCCCTCCAGGCCGCGCTGGAGACCGGGCGCGGCCACCACGCCGAGGGCGCCGAGGCCGAGGGTGCCGAGCAGGACCCGCCGGCCGATGGGCCGGCCCTGCTCTTCGGGCCGTTCTGAGTTCACTCCTCGATTCGAACACCCGCGACCCCTTCGGGGCCAGGGGCCACGGGTGCCCGTCAGAATTCCGTAACCACTCCCCGGACCGTGGTCAGGAGGGCGTCCCGGCCGCCTTGTCCAGTTGGAACGCCTCGTTGCCCAGTCCGATCCGGGCGTGGGCCTCGGGCCTGCGGGAGCGCAGGACGAGCCCCTGGACCAGGCCGACGACCAGGGCGGCCCCGATGACGGCGGGCAGCACCCAGTTCAGCGAGGAGTCCGGTCCGGCGCCGACGAGGACGTCGAAGTCCTTGATCGTGTAACCGGCGATGACGAGCAGGGCGAGGCCCGCCAGCACGGAGGTGACCAGGCGCCACGCCTGGGCACGGGCGGCGCCGCGGCGGGCGAAGAACACGACAACCGAGAAGGAGGCGGCGGCCATCAGCAGGATGACGCCGAGCGCGCCGACGTTGCCGCCCCAGGTGAACAGGTGCAGGACCGGCGCGGTCGGGTCGCCGTTGGGCTTGTCGTCGGCCAGCGCGAAGGCACCGACGATCAGCACCGACACGGCCGTCTGCAGGAGGGATCCGGTGCCGGGGGCGCCGCTGGCGCCGGTGGTGCGCCCGAAGGCGGCCGGCAGCAGTCCTTCGCGGCCCATGGCGAAGGCGTACCGCGCGACGACGTTGTGGAAGCTGAGCATCGCGGCGAACATGCCGGTCACGAACAGGACGTGCAGGACATCGGTGAAGGTGGTGCCGAGCCTCGGTTCGGTGAGGAAGAACAGCAGCCCGGCGCTCTGCTTCTGGGCGGCCGGCACGATCGCGGAGGGTCCTGCCGCGACCGTGAGCGCCCAGGAGCTGATCGCGAAGAACACGGCGACGAAGGCGATCGCCAGGAACATCACCCGCGGTACGAGGATGTGCGGGCGGCTGGTCTCCTCGGCGTACACGGGTGCCTGTTCGAAGCCGGTGAAGGCGGCAATGCAGAAGCACAGGGCGGTGCCGACGCCGGCGCCGGTGAGCGTGTCGGGGTTGAAGGCGTGCAGCGACAGGCCCTCCCGGGCGGGGTCGGCGACGGCCGCGATGTCGAAGATGACCACCAGCGCGACCTCGATCAGCAGCAGGACGCCCAGGACGCGGGCGTTCACGTCGATCTTCAGCCAGGCGAGCGCGCCGACGACCAGCACCGACAGCAGCGCCGGTATCCACCAGGCGACGTCGAGGTCGAGGTAGGTGGCGCACAGGCCGGACACCTCGAAGCCGAAGATGCCGTAGATGCCGACCTGGAGCGCGCTGTACGCGACGAGGGCGACGAGCGCGGCCCCGGCGCCGGCGGTGCCGCCGAGCCCGCGGGAGATGTACGCGTAGAAGGCGCCCGCGTTGTGCACGTGGCGGCTCATCTCGGCGTAGCCGATGGAGAAGAGGGCCAGCACCACGCCGAGGATGACGAAGAGCAGTGGCTGCCCGACGATCCGCATCACCCCGAATGTGGTGGGCATGACACCCGCGACCACCATGAGGGGCGCGGTCGCCGCCAGGACGGAGAGCAGCAGGCCCGCCGTGCCGAGCCGGTCGGCGCGCAGGGCGCGGTCCTGTCCCTTGAACGTGCTGATGCCGGATCCGGCGGTGGGTCTGCTGCTCTCACTCGTGCTCGAACTGCCCGTCGTCATGGCGGGGTCGTCCTCTCAGGTGGTGGGCGGATCAGGCCGTGCCCAGGGCGCTGTCGCGTGCGGCACGGAAGGCTTTGTACGGGTCGCGGTCGGGGTACGACCAGGGCGCCGGGGTGGCGTGCGGCCCGATGCGGTGGAAGAGGGCGGCCGCCTCGGCGCCCCGGCCCTCGCAGGACTTCGCGTGGGCGAGGAAGTTGAGGTCGACGTGGCGGCGGGGGTGGTCGTCGTGCTCCCACTCCAGCCACCAGTCGAAGGCGGACTTCATGACCTGCCGGGCCCGGCGGCCCACCCAGTGCCCGGAGGCGGCCGGGTCGGCCGGCTCCAGTCCCGCGGTGGCCAGCACCCGGTACCGCTCGGCGTGTGCGACCACCGGGAGGATGGCGAGGGGCGAATCGGCGGGCGCCTGTTCCGCGGCCCAGTTGGCGAAGTCGTACACCTCGTGCAGCGGGTCCTGGCCGGCGTCCGCGCGGCGCTCGGCGAGACGCGCGACCATCAGATGGTGCGCGTGGTGGTGGTCGGGGTGGCGGTGGCGGACCTCGTCGAAGAGCCGGACGACGTCCTCCTCGCTGCCGATCGCCCGCTCCAGCATCAGCAGCCCGAGCCAGGGCGTGGGGTCGGCGGGCGCCGGCGCGGCCGCGGCGCGACAGGCGTCCCGGGCCCGTTCGGGGCGCTCCTTGCCGTCCAGCGCCCGCTGCACGGTTGCCAGGGCGAGGAGGGCGGAGGCGCTGGTCGACTCCGGTTCGACGAGCAGCCAGTCACGGGCCCAGGTGAGGGCGGACGGCTCCTGGGCGAGGACGGCGACCCGGTGCCCGCGGCGGTCCCAGTCGTCCCCGGTGGAGGCCAGCAGCGCGCGGACACCCGCCCACCGGCCCTGGGCCAACGCGGCGCGGGCGGTGACCAGTTCGGCATCGTCGAGTGCGGCGTCGAAGACGTGGATCGCGCGCTTGCGGCCGCGTCCGAGAGGTGGCGGGGGTGGGGGCACCGCGGGCGGTCCTTACGCGGGTGGTCCAGACAGAACGGGGCCCGTCGGGGCCTGATCACGCAAAGCAAACCCTCAGCCAATGGTTGGCGTCAAGGGCCGCCCGGATTGCTACACGTGTCAACTGTCCCCGGGTACCGCGGGGTTGACCCCGCGGTACTCGATCTCCACCCCGAAGCAGCTGCCCCGGACGGAACGGCCGTGCGCCGGAGGGGATCGACCTGCCCCGGCGCGGCCGCGTTCAGCTCACCGCCTCCGCCGCCGCACGCCCCGCCGTACGCCCGGAGAACAGGCAGCCGCCGAGGAAGGTGCCCTCCAGGGAGCGGTACCCGTGCACTCCGCCGCCGCCGAAACCGGCGGCCTCCCCCGCCGCGTACACACCGGCCAGCGGGTCACCGCCCTCGGTCAGCACCCGCGAGGAGAGGTCGGTCTCCAGGCCGCCGAGGGTCTTGCGGGTGAGGATGTTCAGCCGCACGGCGATCAGCGGCCCCGCCCCGGGGTCGAGGATGCGGTGCGGGGGCGCCGTCCGGATCAGTTTGTCCCCGAGGTACCTGCGGGCCCCGTGGATCGCGGTCACCTGGAGGTCCTTGGTGAACGGGTTGGCGATCTCCCGGTCCCGCGCGACGATCTCCCGGCGCAGCGCCTCCTCGTCGACGAGCGGCTCCTTCGTGAGGGCGTTCATGCCCCGCACGAGCGCACTCAGGTCCTTCTCCACCACGAAGTCGACGCCGTTCTCCATGAACGCCCGGACCGGTGCGGGCACGTCGGCGCGGGCCCTTTCGAGGACCCCACGGACGGACTTCCCCGTCAGGTCGGGGTTCTGCTCCGAGCCCGAGAGCGCGAACTCCTTGCCGATGATCTTCTGGTCGAGCACGAACCACGTGTAGTCGTACCCGGTCCGCATGATGTGTTCGAGCGTGCCGAGGGTGTCGAAGCCGGGGAAGAGCGGTACGGGCAGCCGGTTGCCCCGGGCGTCCAGCCAGAGCGAGGACGGGCCGGGCAGGATGCGGATCCCGTGGTTCTCCCAGACCGGGTTCCAGTTCTGGATGCCCTCGGTGTAGTGCCACATGCGGTCGCGGTTGATGAGGTGCGCGCCCGCCTCCTCGGCGATCGCGAGCATCTTGCCGTCCACGTGCGCGGGCACACCGGCGACCATCCGCTCGGGCGGGCTGCCCAGCCGCTCGGGCCAGTTGGCGCGGACGAGGTCGTGGTCGCCGCCGATGCCGCCGGAGGTGACGATCACCGCCTGGGCCCTGAGCTCGAACGCACCGGTGACCGTGCGGCTGCTGGCCTGGCCGCGCTCGATGCCGGACGGCTCCAGGATCTCGCCGGTGACCGTGTCGACGGCGCCCGCGCTGCGGGTCAGGCCGGTGACCCGGTGGCGGAACCTGAGCTGCACCAGGCCGCGGGCGACCCCGGCGCGCACCCGGCGCTCGAAGGGTGCGACGAGGCCGGGCCCGGTGCCCCAGGTGATGTGGAAGCGCGGCACCGAGTTGCCGTGCCCGTTGGCGTCGTAGCCGCCGCGCTCGGCCCAGCCGACCACGGGGAAGAAGCGGACGCCCTGCCGGTGCAGCCAGGACCGCTTCTCACCCGCGGCGAAGTCCACGTACGCCTCGGCCCAGCGGCGCGGCCAGTGGTCCTCGGGGCGGTCGAAGCCGGCCGTGCCCATCCAGTCCTGGAGCGCCAGTGCGTGGCTGTCCTTGATCCGCATCCGGCGCTGCTCGGGCGAGTTCACGAAGAACAGGCCGCCGAACGACCAGTGCGCCTGGCCGCCGATCGACTGCTCGGGCTCCTGGTCGAGGAGGATCACCCGGCGGCCGGCATCGACGAGCTCCGCGGTCGCCGCCAGCCCCGCGAGGCCCGCTCCGATCACGATCACGTCTGCGTCGTAGGCCATGTGCGCGTCCTCTCGGCATGCCGCCCGGTCGGCTCGGCGCCCGCACGGGACAGCGGCTCGTCGCCGGTTGGTGAGACAGTGGTAACAGTCGACCAGGGCCCGAAGGCATTGTTACTGGTCGGTCAGATCCTTCGGCAGATGGCTGACCGAGTCAACTGCCCGGTTCCGGGTTCTCCCGAGGGCGGGTCGGAGTCCGGGAGGCTACAGTCGGCGGGATACGCACCCCGTGGCCCGCCGAGTTATCGAGGTACGCAGCGTGTCGGTTCTGGTTCTGGTCCTCTCCGTGAGTGCGGCCTGCTGTCTGGGCTTCGGATTCGTACTCCAGCAGAAGGCCGCCTCGCACGCGCCGCTCAGCGACTTCCTCTCCCCCCGGCTGCTGCTCGACCTCATCCGCGTGCCCACCTGGCTGGGCGGTATCGGCCTCATGGTGGTCGGCATGGCGCTCGGCGCGGTCGCACTGGGCCGCGGCGAGCTGTCCCTGGTGGAACCGCTGCTCGCCACCAACCTGCTCTTCGCGCTCGCGCTCTCGCGCCACCAGACCAAACAGCCGCTGGGCCGGCAGGGCTGGGCGGGACTCGCGCTGCTCGCCGGCGGGGTCACCGCGTTCATCGTGGCAGGCCAGCCGACGGGCGGCGACGCGATCACCGACCCGCTGCGGCACTGGCTGATCATGGGGATCATGATCGGGGTGGCGCTGCTGCTCACCGCATACGCGAAGCGGTCCCGGCTCAGCTCGGCGCCGGTGCTGCTGGCCACGGCCGCCGGACTGCTGTACGGCGTGCAGGACGCGCTGACCCGGGTCTGCGGGGAGCGCTTCTCGGATGGCGGGTGGTCCGAGCTGCTCACCGGATGGCAGCCGTACGGCGTGCTGGTGCTCGGCGTCACGGGGCTGCTGCTGGTCCAGAGCGCCTTCGAGACGGGGCCGCTGCGGATGTCGCTGCCCGCGCTGACCGCCGCCCAGCCGCTGGCCGGGATCGTCTGCGGCGTGGGTTTCCTCGGGGACCGGTTGCGCACGGACACGGGCGCGCTGGCCTGGCAGGCGTCCGGACTCGCGGCCGTGGTGGCCGGCATCGTGCTGCTGGGGCTGCATCCGGCGATGCCCCAGGGATCCTCGGACGCCGAGCGGGCACGGGACCTGCAGCCGCGCTGAGCACCTCGGGTCCGCCCCGCCCGTCGCGCGTCCGGGGCTGCTTGGATGGAGTCATGAGCGCCGCCGACGAGATCCTCGACATCGTGGACGAGAACGACCGCGTCATCGGGCAGCGCCCGCGCGGAGAGGTGTACGCGCACGGCCTGCGCCACCGCTGCGTGTTCGTCCGGGCCCGGGACGCCGAGGGCCGGATCTTCGTCCACCGCCGCACCGCGACCAAGCTGGTCTTCCCCTCGCTGTACGACATGTTCGTCGGCGGGGTCGTCGGCGCCGGCGAGAGTTACGACGACGCGGCCCTGCGGGAGGCCGAGGAGGAGCTCGGCGTCCGGGGCCTCCCCCGCCCGCGCCACCTCTTCACGTTCCTGTACGACAACGGCTCCGGGCTGAGCTGGTGGTCGGCGGTGTACGAGGTGACGTGCGACCTGCCCGTGCGCCCCCAGGTCGAGGAAGTCGCCTGGCACGACTTCCTGCCCGAGGACGAGGTGGAGCGGCGCCTGACGGACTGGACCTGGGTCCCGGACGGCCTGGCCGCGTACGAGCGTCTGAAGGCCCACGGGCCGACCGGCTGACCTGCCCCCGGGCCCGCCCGGGCGCTCCCCTCGGCCTCCCGCTCGGTGCGTCGGCGGCCGCCTAGTAGGGTCCCTGGCGTGATCGAATTCGTACGGAACGTCCGGCTGTGGTTCGCACCCCAGGAGATCCGCGAGGAGGGCGGGACACCCGACTACCGGTTCTCGCTGGCCAACGAGCGGACCTTTCTGGCGTGGCTGCGCACCGCACTGGCGCTGATCGGCGGCGGGTTCGCCGTGGACCAGTTCCTGCCGGACCTGCGGTGGGGGTGGCGGGTCGGGCTCGCCCTCGCGCTGCTGGGGGCGGGCGTGCTGTGCTCGCTGCGGGCGGTGAACCACTGGGTGCGCTGCGAGCGCGCCATGCGCCGGGGCGAGGACCTGCCGGTGTCCCGCTTTCCCGCGCTGCTGGGCATCACCGTCGCGTTCGTCGCCGTCGCGATGGTGGTCGTCGTCCTGGTCGGCTGGGAAGGGTGACCGCGCCCGCCGCCCGGGAGCGGGACCCGGGACTGCAGCCGGAGCGCACGCGGCTGGCCTGGCGGCGCACCACCCTGTCGGCCACCGCCGCCGCGGTGCTCGCTGTGAAGACGACCCTGCACGGCGGGCCGACGCCCCTCGCCCTCGTGGCCTGCGCACTGTGCTGTGCGCTCTGGCTGGGCTTCCTGGCCGTCGCCCACCGCCGCATCCGCGTTCTCGCCGCGTATTCCGGACGCCCGGCGGGGCTCACCTCCCGGGACGCGACCGTGGCCACCCTGTGCACGGTGGCCCTCGCGGCGTGCGCCGTCGCCCTGGTCTTCTGACCACCGGGCCACCGAGCCCGCCCGGCAGCTCGCTCAGTCGACCGTGACCACGATCTTTCCGCGGGTGCGCCCCTCCTCGTTGCGGCGGTGGGCCTCGGCCGCGCGTTCCAGCGGGAACGTCTCGGAGACGTGGACCGAGAGGACGCCCTGCTCGGCCAGTTCGGACAGGTGCCGCAGGTCGTCCGCGTCGGGGCGGACGAAGTAGTAGCGCCCGCCGTGACCGACGACGGCCGGGTCGGCGATGGACGCCAGCCGGCCCCCGGGTGCCAGCAGCTCCGCCGAGGCGGTGAGCGTGTCGCCGCCGACGGTGTCGAAGACGGCGTCGACGCCCCGGGGCGCGAGGGCCCGCACCCGGTCCGCCAGTCCCTCGCCGTAGGCGACCGGGTCGCCGCCCAGCGAGCGGACGTAGTCGTGGTTGCCCTCGCTCGCCGTGCCGATCACGCGGGCTCCCAGGTGGCGGGCGAGCTGGACCGCGGCCGACCCCACGCCGCCCGCGGCCGCGTGCACGAGGACGACGTCCCCCTCCCGTACTCCGAGCACGTCGACGAGCACCTGGTGCGCGGTCAGGCCCACCAGCGGCAGGCCCGCCGCCTGCTCGAAGGAGAGGTTGCGGGGCTTGCGGGCGAGGGTGCGCACGGGCGCCGCCACGTACTCGGCGAAGGTGCCGCGCGAGAGGAAGTCCTCGCGCACGTAGCCGATGACCTCGTCGCCCTCCTCGAACTCGGCCACCGCGGCCCCCGGACGGACCACCACGCCCGCCACGTCCCAGCCGGGGACGACCGGGAAGACGGGCTCCAGGAGTCCGTCCAGATGGCCCTCACGGCATTTCCAGTCCACGGGGTTCACCGAGGCCGCACGGACCCTCACCAGGACCGAGTCGGGGCCGACGCGGGGGTCGCGCACCTCCCCGTACTCCAGGACCTCCGGGCCGCCGTAGCGGCTGTAACTGATCGCCTTCATGCCCTCGACCCTCCGGGCTGCCCGTGCGACGCGCAAACCGAGGCGGACGAATCACGCCACGCGAGGGGGGTTTGCGTTGTTTCGTACCGATAGCCTGAACCGTCATTCCACGCCACGTCGAAGGTGAGCACCATGACCACCCTCCACCAGGAGCACCCCGCTCACGAGCACATCCACGGACCGGCCTGCGGCCACCGCGAGGTGCCGCACGGAGACCACGTCGACTATCTGCACGACGGGCACCTGCACCGCGAGCACGGCGGCCACTGGGACGAGTGCGAGCCGGGCGCACACACGGCGCACGTGGGGCACGAGCACCGGCACGGCGAGGACTGCGGGCACCAGCGGGTCCAGCACGGCGACCACGTCGACTACCTGCACGACGGACACCGGCACGCCGAGCACGACGGGCACTGGGACGACCACTAGGCGGTGTCGCACCGATCGGTCCGATCGGCGTCTCCCCGGCCCGCGCGGGCCGGGGAGACGCCGATCACGTTTTGCGCGGGCACTGGACGACATACCGACCGGTCGGCATCATGTGTGACGTCCTGTTTTCCGTGTGCGTAGGAGCAATGATGAGCCCAGACCACCCCCCGGGTCTCGATCTCGACCGGTTGCGCGACCTGCTCGACGCCGAGCGGCCCGGACTGGTGACCGGCCCGCTGTCCGGCCGGCTCATCGAGGGGGGACGGTCGAACCTCACGTACGCGGTCACGGACGGCGCCACGAAGTGGGTCGTCCGCCGGCCCCCGCTGGGCCATGTCCTGGCCACCGCGCACGACATGAAGCGCGAGCACCGGGTGATCAGCGCACTGCACCCGACGGCCGTGCCGGTGCCGCGGCCGGTGCTGCTGTGCGAGGACGACTCCGTGCTCGGCGCGCCCTTCTACGTCATGGAGTTCGTGGAGGGCACCCCGTTCCGCACCGCCGGGCAGCTCGCCCCGCTCGGCGCGCAGCGCACCCGCGAGGCCGTCCTCGGTCTCGTCGACACCCTGGTCGAGCTGCACGCCGTGGACCCGACCGAGGTCGGTCTCGCGGACTTCGGCCGGCCCGAGGGCTTCCTGGACCGGCAACTGCGCCGCTGGGGGAAGCAGTTGGACGCGTCCAGGAACCGCGAGCTGGCCGGCATCGACGAGCTGCACGCCGCCCTGGGCCGGGAGCTTCCCACCTCCCCCGCGCCGGCCGTCGTGCACGGCGACTACCGGCTGGACAACGTGCTGATCGGCACGGACGACCGGATCAAGGCGATCCTGGACTGGGAGATGTCCACGCTCGGTGATCCGCTCACCGACCTGGGGCTGCTGGTGATGTACAGCGCGCCGCTGGATCTGCCCGACTCCCCCATCAGCACGACCGCGTCGGCCCCGGGGCACCCGGACGCGGCCGAGATCATCGAGCGGTACGCCGCGCGCTCGGGGCGCGACGTGTCCGCCGTCTCCTGGTACACGGCGTTCGCGTGGTTCAAGCTCGCCGTGATCCTGGAGGGCATCCACTACCGCTACACCCTCGGCCAGACGGTCGGCGCGGGCTTCGACCGCATCGGCGAGCTGGTCCCCTTCTTCATCGAGCACGGCCTGACCACCCTTCAGGAAGGCTGAACCGCCATGGACTTCGCATTCGACGCGCGCACCGAAGAGCTGCGCGGGAAACTGCTCGCCTTCATGGACGAGCACGTCTATCCGGCGGAGGCCGTGGCCGAGGAGCAGCGCGCGCGGCTGGCCTCGCCGTGGGACACCCCGGCCGTCGTCGGCGAGCTGAAGGCCGAGGCGCGGCGCCAAGGGCTGTGGAACCTCTTCCTGCCGGACTCCGAGTACGGTGCCGGGCTCACCAACCTGCAGTACGCGCCGCTCGCCGAGATCACCGGCCGCAGCCCGCACCTGGCGCCCACCGCGCTGAACTGCGCCGCTCCGGACACCGGCAACATGGAGGTGCTGACGCAGTTCGGCGACGAGCAGCAGAGGAAGCAGTGGCTGGAGCCGCTGCTCGCGGGTGAGATCCGCTCGGCTTTCGCGATGACCGAGCCCGAGGTGGCCTCCTCGGACGCCACGAACATCACCACGCTGATCGAGCGGGACGGCGACGAGTACGTCGTCACCGGCCGCAAGTGGTACATCTCCGGGGCGATGAACCCGGACTGCAAGATCTTCATCGTGATGGGCAAGACGGACCCGGACGGCTCCGACATCCGGCGCCAGCAGTCCATGGTGCTCGTGCCGCGCGACACCCCGGGCGTGGAGATCCGGCGTGCCATGCAGGTGTACGGCTACGAGGACCACTCGCACGGCGGGCACGCGGAGGTCGTCTTCGACCACGCGCGGGTGCCGGTCTCGAACCTGGTCGGCGAGGAGGGCGGCGGTTTCGCCATCGCGCAGGCGCGGCTCGGCCCGGGCCGCATCCACCACTGCATGCGGCTGATCGGCATGGCCGAGCGGGCCATCGAGCTGATGTGCCGGCGGGCGGTGGCCCGTACCGCCTTCGGCAAGCCGCTCGCCCAGCAGGGCGTCGTGCAGAACTGGATCGCCGACGCCCGGGTGGCCGTCGAGCAGCTCCGCCTGCTGGTCCTGAAGACGGCCTGGATGATGGACACCGTGGGCAACAAGGGCGCCCACACCGAGATCCAGGCCATCAAGATCGCCACTCCCCGCACGGTCGTCGACATTCTCGACAAGGCGGTGCAGCTGCACGGCGCCGGCGGGGTGAGCCAGGACTTCCCGCTGGCCGAGCTGTGGGCCAGTGCGCGGACGCTGAAGCTCGCCGACGGTCCGGACGAGGTGCACCAGCGCTCGCTGGCGCGACGGGAGATCAAGCGGTACGTGTGACGGCCCGGGGGCCCCGGGGTGCGTGATCGCGCCCCGGGGCCCCGCCTCCGTCTTGGGGCCCCGCGTCACGTCGTCGCGCCGCTCGGCGGACACCGGCTGCCCGCGGACCTCAGGGACGCAGGGCCCGCAGCAGCATGTCGGCGAGCTGGTCGGCGAGCTGCTGCGGGGTGAGGGGGCCGTCGGGGCGGTACCACGTCGACAGGTGGTGGATCGAGCCGAAGTGGTAGTCGACGACCAGGTCGGCCGGTGTGGCCGTGGAGAAGACGCCCTCCTTCTGGCCCTCCTCGATGAGCGCGCGGAAGCGCTCGTGGTAGCGGCGGCGCTCCGCGCGCACCTGCTTGTTCTTCTCCGGGCTCAGATGGTGCATGGAGCGGAAGAAGATCGACGCGTCGTCGAGGTTGTCGATGGTCGTCACGACGACGTCGGCCGCGGCGCCCCTCAGGCGCTCCTCCACCGGCGCGTCCGCGTCCGCGAAGGCGTCGAGGCGCTCCTGCTGGACGCGCAGCACGCGCGCGTAGACCTCGTGCAGGAGATCGTCCTTGGAACCGAAGTAGTGGTAGAGGGCGCCTTTGGTGACGCCCGCCGCCTCGACGATCTCCTGCACCGAGGTCCGGTCGTAGCCCTGCTCCGCGAAGAGCCGGGTGGCGGCGGCGAGCAGCCGCTGCGGAACAGGAGGCCCGTCCCCGTCCGTCGTCCTGGGCACTGCCGCCACCTGCCTTCCGAATCGCTGTACCTGGTGTTACGCGTTGTCCGCCGGTGACGTGCCGTCCGGGCGGACGCGCAGTTCCCGCCGGAGGATCTTCCCACTTGCCGTCTTCGGCAGCTCCGGCAGGATCTCCACCTGCCGCGGATATTTGTACGCGGCCAGCCTCTCCTTGCAGTACGCGGCCAGTCCGTCGGGGTCCGCCTCGCTGCCGGGGCGCAGGCTGATGTAGGCCTTGACGGTCTCTCCGCGGTAGCCGTCGGGGATGCCGACGACGGCCGCCTCGCGGACCGCGGGGTGGGTGTAGAGGACGTCCTCCACCTCGCGCGGCCACACCTTGAAGCCGGACGCGTTGATCATGTCCTTCTTGCGGTCGACCACGTAGAGCCAGCCGTCCGCGTCCATGAAGCCGATGTCCCCGGTGCGCAGCTCGCCGTCCGGGAAGGTCTCGGCGGTGGCTTCGGGGCGGCGCCAGTAGCCGGGGACCACCTGTGGGCCGCGGACGAGGATCTCGCCCTGCTCCCCGAAGGGCACCTCCGCACCGAGGTCGTCGACGATGCGGACCACCGTGTCGGGGCCCGGCACGCCCACGGCGAGCGTCCCCGAGACCGGGTCGACCGGGGCCTCCCGGCCGGGCGGCACGGAGGCGCAGGGCGCGCTGCATTCGGTGAGCCCGTAGCCGTTGTGGATGTACGGGCCGAAGCCGGCCCGGAACTTCTCCACCAGGGCGGGCGGCAGCGGTGCCCCGCCCGAGGAGATCATCCGGAACGAGGAGAAGTGGTCCGGGGTGACGGCGGGGTGCGCGGCCAGCGCCATGAACGCGGTCGAGGGGCCCACGGTGTAGACGGGCCGGTGCTCGGCGAACGCGTCGAGCACCACCCCGGCCTCGAACCGGTACGCGAGGACGAGCGTCCCCGCGCTGTTCAGGCAGCCGGCGAGCTGGGCCACCATCCCGGTGATGTGGAACAGCGGGGCCATGGCGAAGTAGACCGGCGGGTCGGGCAGGTCGAGGCCGGTGCGCTGCCGCTCGGCGTTGTGCATCAGGTTGCCGTGGGTGTTGGTGGCGCCCTTGGGGGCGCCGCTCGTGCCCGACGTGTAGCTGATCAGCGCGATGTCGGACGGCACGGCGTCGCGGCCTCCGGGCGCCTTGTGGCCCTGGCGGGCGACGGTCACGAGGTCCTCGGCGTCGGTGGCGACGGGCAGCCGCTCGAAGCCCAGCACGCGCGCGTCGTTGCGGGTCTGCAGGTCCAGCTCGCAGGCCGTGAGCACGATGCGTACGGGCGAGTCGGCGGCCGTCTCGCGCAGATACGACTCCCAGGCCCGGTCGGCGCAGACGAGCGCGCTCACCTCGGCGTCCTGGAGCACGTGGCGGACCTCGCCCGACTTGTACATGGGGTTGACCGGCACGACGATCGCGCCCGCCTTCCACGCGCCCAGCAGCGCGAGCACGAAGTGCGGGGAGTTCTGGAGCAGGATCGCCACCCGGTCACCGGGCTCCAGGCCGCGGGCGGCGAGGTGTCCGGCGACGGAGTCGCTCAGCTCGTCCACCTCGCGGTAGTCGAGCCGCCCGTCGAAGTAGGCGAGGGCGGTCCGGTCCGGGGTGGCCGCCACGGCCCGGCGCAGGGCGTGCACCAGTGAGTCGAGGGGGCTGACGGGGGCCCGCTGCGCTTCGTCGAGCTGGGCCAGCCAGGGCTTGGCCGCGTAGCGGGAGGCGGTCACCGGGACGTCTCCCACTTCTGCTGGATGTGGTTCATGCTGGTCAGCCAGCGGTCCGGGGACGTGGCCCGGGCCCCGTAGTACCCGGCGACCTCGGGGTGCGGAAGGATCAGGAACCTGTCCTCGGCCATCCCGTCGAACAGGGCGGACGCGACGTCGTCCGGCTCGATCGCGGTGGGCCGCAGCACCAGGTCGCCGGCGCTGCCGCTGGCCGTGAGCATGTCGGTGCGGACCCCCTGGGGACAGATCGCGTGGACCTTCACGCCGCGGTGGCGGTAGGTCAGCGAGAGCCACTCGGCGAAGGCGTACGCCCCGTGCTTGGTGACGCTGTACGGCGCGGCGCCCACCATGGTGAGCAGTCCTGCGGCGGAGACGGTCGAGACGAAGCGGCCGCTGCCGCGCTCCAGCCAGCCCGGGATCAACTGCTGGGCGGCACGGACGTGGGCCATCACGTTGACGTCCCAGGCGAGCGCCCAGACCTGCTCGTCGGCCGCCTCGGTGCCGCCGGAGGCGAGGCCCGCGTTGGCGCAGTAGACGTCGACGGTGCCGCCGAGGGCGTCCCGGGCCTCGGCGACGATCGCGGAGGCGTCGCCGGGGACCGCGATCCCGCCGATCTCCTCGGCCACGGCCTTCGCCTTGTCGGCGTCGAGGTCGTTGACCACGACGCGGGCCCCTTCCGCGGCGAAGCGACGGGCCAGCGCGGCCCCGATGCCACCTCCCGCTCCGGTGACGACCACTCCGGCATCCTGCACGGCTTCCACCATCGGTCTCCTTCGACGCGACGCGAATCTGCTCCTGCTGCTGCGCCAGACTAACCAGTCGGTATGTAGTGACGGAAGGGGTGGTGGCGACGAGGCCGGTCCGCTTCGTTCCGCGCCGCCCCGGTGACCGCTAGCGTGCGTGACCATGACAGTTCCGTCGATCACGGAGGTCACCGCATGAAGCTGTCCCGACGAGGCCTGCTCGCCGCCACCACGGCGGCGGTGGCGGCGTCCACGACTCCGGCCGGCGCCGCCCCCGCGGGCGGCCGGCGGCTCCGCACCGGCTTCGAACGCCTGGCCGCGGACGGTTACGCGCTGCTCGACGGGCGACGGGTCGGCATCGTCACCAACCCGACCGGCATCACCCGCGACGTGCGCCACATCGTGGACGTGATGCACGCCGACGACCGCGTGGACCTGGCCGCCGTCTTCGGCCCCGAGCACGGCTTCCGCGGCACCGCCCAGGCGGGCGGCTCCGAGGGCCGCTACGACGACCCGGCGACCGGACTCCCCGTCTACGACACGTACTTGAAGAGCGGCCGGCCGCTGGCCGACGTGTTCACCGCCTCCGGCGTCGACACGGTCGTGTTCGACATCCAGGACGTGGGGGCGCGTTTCTACACGTACATCTGGACGCTCTTCGACTGCATGGAGGCCGCCGGGCTCGCGGGCAAGCGGTTCGTGGTGCTGGACCGGCCGAACCCGGTGACCGGGCGCGCGGCCCAGGGGCCCGTGCTGCACAAGGAGTTCGCGACCTTCGTCGGCCGGGAGCCGATCGCGCAGGCGCACGGGATGACGGTGGCGGAGCTGGCGCGGCTGTTCAACGGCGAGTTCCTCACGAACCCCGTACCGCTGGAGACCGTGCTCATGTCGGGGTGGAAGCGGTCGGAGTTCTACGACGCGTCGGGGCTCCCCTGGGTGCCGCCGAGCCCGAACATGCCGACGCCCGACACCGCGCTCGTGTACCCCGGCACCTGTCTCTTCGAGGGGACGAACCTGTCGGAGGGGCGGGGCACCACCCGGCCCTTCGAACTGCTCGGCGCGGAGGGCCTCGACGGGCGGTGGGCCGAGGCCGCCGGGGCGCTCGGGCTGCCTGGCGTGCACTTCCGGGAGGCGTACTTCGCCCCGACGTTCTCGAAGTTCCAGGGGAAGACGGTCGGCGGGGTGCAGGTCCACGTCCACGACCGGGCCGCGTACGACCCCGTACGCACCGGCGTCGCCCTCCTGGTGACCGCGAAGAAGGTCTGGAGCGGCTTCGCCTGGCGCTCCGACAACTGGATCGACAAGCTGACGGGCTCGACGCTGGTGCGCACGATGATCGACGCGGGGGCGACGGCCGACGAGGTCGTGGCGGCCTGGCAGGACGAACTGTCGGCGTTCCGGCGCGTCCGAGCGGAGTACCTCCTCTACCGGTAGCCGCCGGTGCCCGCCCGGGCCGGGTCCCGGACCGCCGGGCCCACTCCGGCAAGCACGGACCGTCCCGGGCCGGGCGAGCCGGCGGCGGCCCCGGTGGCGCGGCGTCGCGGACCGCCGGACGGGGCCCGCGACGTCGTCCGCCACCGGGAACCGGCGGAGCCGGTGCCGGCGGCGGGCCTCGGGGGCCGACCCGCCGCCGCACCGCGCCCGCGTGGCGCCCGGGGTCACCTGTGCGACGTGAACTCCACCACCTGCTGATAGGTGGGCCGGTTCTGCCAGGTGGTCCGGCCGTGCTTGATGCCGCCGAGCGTGCGGTGCGCGATCGAGTCGGCACACCACTGGTCGCCCGCCGCGCACTGGTCGTCACCCGGGTAGACCTGGGCCGCGGTCTTTCCCGCCGCCTCCTTCAAAGCGCTGATCAGGACGTCGCGGCAGGCGCCGAGGCTGCCGCCGCCGCAGTACTCACGGCCCAGTCCGCCCGCCACCGGCTCGCCGAGGACCGCCCGGATGTCCTTGTGGACGTAACTCCACCAGCCGTACTGGAAGGCGCTCCCGGCGTGGGCCCCGGTCGGTCCGTGCGCGGCCGACGGCGACTCGTCGACCGGCAGGTTGCCGGTGAAGGCGGTGTACAGGCCACTGCCGAGACCGGGTTCGAACTCGGCCTTCACCAGCAGCGGCCACCAGGCGTCCATGATGCGGATCGCGTCGGCGTGAGCGTAGGTCTTCGACCCGGCCGAGGTCTCGGTACGCCGGGCGCCCGCGCCCACCCAGGCGGAGAGCTTCTCCGCCGCCGCCGCTGCCGCGGGGTCCGTGACGGCCTCCCGGTTGAGAACCTTGAGGAGCAGGGGCAGCACGTCCTCGGCCCGCAGGTCGACCAGTGCGGCGTCGGCCATCGCCTTCACCAGTGCGGATCGGGTCACCCCGCCTGCGGCCACCAGTTTCCCGACCCGGTCGTCCAGCAGGTCGCCGCGGTGGACGGACCCGTCGCCCCAGGACGCCGTCGAGTAGTCCTTGGCCTGTTTGTTGTTCCAGGAGATGTAGTAGTCCTGGTCGACGGAGTTGGGGTGGGCGGACGCCGGGGTGTAGTCGGCTCTGTTGCCGGCCGGGTTCCAGTTCCGCCACTCGTAGGCGGCCTCCGCCCGGACCGGGAAGTCGGCGTCGACGCCGGGCGCGCGCACCGGGTTGTCGCCGCTGTTGTAGTAGGCGGTGTGCGCGGAGTCCGCGTAGAACCAGTTGAAGGTGTAGTTGATGTGCTGGACCGCTTTCTGGAAGCCGTCCGCGTCCTTCACGAAGTCGGGGTCGTTCAGCATCTGGAAGCCGATGATCGAGTCGGCCTCGTGCAGGTACGAGGAGCGCAGGCTGGTGTACGCGACCTTCTTGCCGCCCACCGTCGCCCGGTACTCCACCGGCCCGTACTTGGTGCGGTAGACCTGCATGCGGTACGAGCCGGCCGGGGTCGAGTCGGCGACGGTCGGCTTCCACGCGTTGGTGCGCTCGACCTTCTCCATGGCGGTGCAGGTGCCGTGGTAGAGGTAGTGGTGGTCGTCCTGGCACAACTCGACCGCGTAGGTGTCGATGATGTCCTGACCCGAGGTCGTGGCGCTCCACGCGTAGTCCTGGCCGCGCCCCAGTTCGACGTACATGCTCAGGCCCGCGAAGGAGGCGCCGCGGGCGCTGAGCCCCGGTCCCTGGATCTCCTGGAGCATGAGCAACTGCGGTGCGAAGTACCCGGTCTGGGGGCCGAAGACGGCGATCGGATGGCCGCTCGCGGTGTGCTTGCCGCTCACCACCAGCGCGTTGGACATCCCGCGTCTGGCCGAGGAGAGCGCGGTGGCGGACGCCGTGGCCGAGGCTCCGGCGGCGGCGGGCGCGGCCGCGCTCCCGGTGCGGTCGTAGACCAGCGGTTCACCGGTCACCGAGCCCGCGTCGGGCAGGGCCCGGCCCTGCGGGTCGTCGGGCCTGGAGGCGTACGGGAAGCTCGTGCCGTCGTGGAGGGTGAGCGCCGCCTCGGGGTCGTTGCGCTCGCGGAAGGCCTCCCAGACCTCGGTGCCCTCGGCCACACCGTACTTGGACTGGGCGGCCAGCAGTGACAGGGCGTTGCCGACCTCGCCCCCGCCTCCCGAACCGAAGAGCGCGCCGATGACCGAGGCCAGGGCGACCAGGTCGGTGAGCTTGAAGTGCTCGATGGTGCCGGCGTTGGTGATCGAGTCCTTGTGGCCGGTGAGGACGTACTCGCCGGGGAAGTAGCGGCCCTTGTCGGAGGCGTCGATGTAGGCGTTCACGCCGTCGATGTACGCCTTGGCGTCGGCGAGGGCCTGCTGCCCGCGGGAGCCGTTGCCGGCGGTGGCGTCGTCGATCTGGGCCTGGAGATCGGCCTCGGTGTAGGGCGCGTTGCGCCAGAACTGCTGCTCCAGGCCCTGGTTGGACGGCGCTCCTCCCGCGAAGGAGGTCAGCTGTCCGCGTCCGACGTGCCGGAAGACGTCCATCAGCCAGAGCCGGTCCTGGGCGGCGGCGTACCCGGCCCCGAACTCGGTGCCGTAGCGGGTGGTGCCCGAGATGTGCGGAACGCCCGTCTTCTTGTCCCGGACGATCGTCACGTCGGCGCGGCCGGCGGGCCTGGTGCGGGAGGCGACCTGGTCGGAGGGGACGCCGAAGGACGCGTCGTTGAAGAAGTCGTTGATCTTCGCGTCGGTGAGCGCGGAGTGGCCGGAGGGCAGTTTGCCGTAGGGGGCGAGCTGGTCCTCGGCGTGGGCGGGCTGGGTGCCGAAGGCCTGATTGAGCAGGATCTCGGCGAGCGTGGCGTTCCCGTTCTCACCGGGCGGAAGAATGTCCGAACACTGACCTCCGCAGTGGTCCTCGACTGCGGTGACGGCAGCCGGCTCCGCGGTCGCTTGGGTAATGGGGGACAAAAGACCGGCAATGAGGACGCATATGGATGCGCTCTTGAGGAACTTGGGGAATCTGTGAGGAGTTCTCAGTCTGTCGAGGGTGGTGCGTGGGGTGCGCCGTGGCATGGCAGCTCCTCCCGACGGGGGTGTGCCGGACGTTACCGCCGGTATCCCCGCGTTGGAAGGTGAACATGCGTCACTTTCCGGGGAGGACCGCCCCGTCGGGGGCTCCGCGCGTGGAAGGACCGTGTCCGCGGCCGGCTTTCGGCAGGCTGCCGACAGCCGGCGGGAGGCGCGCCGTGAAGGGATCGGTGGACGGTTTATGGCAGGCATCGGAAATCGGATGGAGCCGAATCGCGTGTCGATACGTCTACTCGGCGACGTCCGCAGGACGACGACGCCGAAGTGACCGAAGTGCAGGTGCAGATGTGACGGAGGTGCAGGGCGATGGCCGGTTTCCGGAGTCTGGCGAGACAGGTGCGCGACCCGCGGTGCGATCTGGCACTGCGGCGCTACTCACTGCGCAAGTGCCTTGAGCGGTTCGCCCCGTACGGGCATCGGGCGACCTGGGATCACTTGTGCTCCCGGGCCGGTTTCGGCCCCGAGGACCGCTCCCCCGACCCGGCGCGGCTCGTGGCCGCGCTGGACGAACTGGAAGAGGCCCGCAAGGTCTGGCTCGCCTACGAGGTCGCCTTCGCGCAGCGCCGCAAGAAGGAGAAGCACGACGGGCTGCGCCGGCCGGGCACCGTGGACGACTGGCACCGGCTGACCTGGGGCGGCTTCGGTGTCGCGTGGTGCGACGACCCGGGTGTGCACCCTCATGAACCCCTCGCCGAAGTGCTGCGGCGGCTGATCGCCGCGCTGGAGCGGGAACCGGGCGCGGTCTGCCCGGTGTGCACCGGGGAGGGCCTGGTCTGGAAGTACGACCTGGCCCACGAACCGTCGTCGGGACCGGTCTGCACGGAGTGCGGCATCGTCGTGCCGCGGCCCGTCCTGACACCCGAGGCCCTGGCGGAGACCCGACGCGGACGACTGCTGCTCATGTCGGCGTGACGAGGACGGGGGTGCGCCGGGAGGGCCGCACCCCCTCCAGGCCCCTCCTGCCCCGCGACGCCTGGCACGCGCGCTCGCCGCACCGGGCGCAAGGCCGAGTACATACCGAGTACATCCAGTACGAGGCCTTGCGCCCGGCACGCCGAGAGCACGTGGACGCCGGGCCCGCTCTCCGGGCGGACGGAGGGACTCTGCGGGTCAATACGCCTAGGGCGTCTGCACGTCCGTGTGGATGGCGAGCTTGAACTCGGCGAGCGTGATCCGGGTGGCGATCCTCGCGTCACCCGCCCCGCGCGCCGCGATCTTCAGTCCGACGGGCGTCCCCGGGTGCACGAACATCTGCCACAGGTAGGTGCGGAACTGGCCGCCCCGGGTGAGCATCGTGTCGTTCGTGGCCGTCGAGTCGTATCCCGTGGACGAGTTGAGAGGGTCCCGCACGAAGCGCGCCCGGTACTCCAGGGCGCGTGTGTCCGCCTCCCAGAAGACCATCGCGGAGAGCACGCCCCAGCCGTCGTGGCTCGGCCAGATCAGCCCGGAGCGGGCGTCGGGGTACGCCGATTCGCCGGGACCGCCGTTCGCCGGGTCGTGCATCTTCCAGGGGTCGTAGGACTCCTCGGTCGTCTCGTACGGGAAGCGGACGAGGTGGTAGCCGTCCTGGTCGTATGTGATCCGCTGGGCCCCCGAGCGCGTGGCGTCCCATTTCAGCGAGCTGACGACGACACCCATGGTTCCTCCTGCGCGGTGCCGGTTCCGCGGATCCCGGCAATTGTCGGTGGCGTCCGGCACCATCGGGTGCATGGTGCAGGTCTGTGTGAACGGGGCCCGTGGGGCCGGTGACGGGGCGGCCGTGCCGATGTCCCCGGGGGCGCTCGCCGAGTCCGCCGCCGGGGCCGTCGAGGCCGGGGCGTCGGACGTCCATGTCCATCCCAAGTCTCCTTGCGGACAGGACACCTTGTCAGCCAAAGCGGTCGCGGCCGTGCTCGAAGCGATGCGTTCACGGATCCGCGTCCCGGTCGGGGTGACCACGGGGGCGTGGGCCGAGCCGGATCCCGCGGCCCGGGTGGCCCGGATCCGCGCCTGGACGGTGCTCCCCGACCACGCCTCGGTCAACTGGCACGAGCCGGGCGCCGAGCGGGTCGCCGCGGCGCTCCTCGACCGGGGGGTGGGCGTGGAGGCGGGCATCTGGTCCGGCACGGAGGGCGCCGCCCGCTTCGCCGTGTCGCCCCTCGGTGGACGGGTGCTCCGCGTCCTGGCCGAGGTGACCGACCCGAGCCCCGCGACGGCGGAGGAATCGGCCCGGGCCCTGCTGCGCGACCTCGGCGCCGCGCACGGCAGACCGGTACTGCTGCACGGCGAGGAGGGCGGTACGTGGCCGGTCCTGCGGCTCGCCGGGCGGCTGGGCCTCGCGACCCGGATCGGGCTGGAGGACACACTGACCGGGCCGGACGGCCAACGGGCGGTGTCCAACGCCTGGTTGGTGACGGAGGCGCTCGGCCTCCTCGCGCCGGGCGGGCGGGCGGGCTGGGCCGGGACTCCCCCGGGGCACACGGGCCGGTGACCGTACCAGCAGCGAATTCGGTGGCTCCACCCCTTTCCCGTCAGGACAGTTGAGGGCGATGAAACACGGCTGAGGAACCGAGGAGCCCACGATGTCGACGCTGCGCGTCACCGCCGAAGTGCTGACCGTCCACGAGCATCCGAACGCGGACGCACTGGAGCTCGCCCAGGTGGGCCTGTACCGGGCCGTCGTCGCCAAGGGGCTCTACCGCACCGGTGACCCCGCCGTCTACATCCCGGAGCAGTCCGTGCTGCCGTCCGCCCTGATCGAGGAACTGGGGCTGACCGGGCGGCTGGCCGGGAGCGGGTCGGACCGGGTCAAGGCGGTCCGGCTGCGCGGCGAGCTGTCCCAGGGCATCGTGTGCCGCCCGAAGGCCCTCGCGGACGTCGACCTGGCGCGGGCCGCCGCCGAGGGGACCGACTTCGCCGAGCTGCTCGGCATCGTCAAGTGGGTGCCGCCGGTCCCGCCCACGATGGACGGCGACGTCGAGCCGGCACCGGACCTCCTGCCCTGGGTCGACATCGAGAACATCCAGCGCCACCCGGACATCTTCACGCCCGGCGAGCCGGTGGTCCTGACCGAGAAGCTGCACGGTTCGGCCTGCCTGCTCACCTGCTTCGCAGCCGACGGACGCGTGCAGGTCTCCTCCAAGGGCCTCGGCGCCAAGTCGCTCGCCCTCAAGGAGGACCCGCGCAATCTGTACTGGCGCGCGGTCCGCGGCCACGGCGTGCCCGAGGCGGCGGCCCGGCTGGCCGAGCGCCTGGGCGCGACCCGCGTCGGGATCTTCGGAGAGGTGTACGGGGCGGGCGTCCAGGACCTGTCGTACGGCGCCGACGGCCGTCGCGAGACGCTCGGCTACGCCGTCTTCGACGTCTCGGCGGAGATCGACGGCCGGGTCCGCTGGCTCGACGCGGCGGAGCTGCTGGAGGGTGAACTGCCGCTGGCACCAAGGCTGTACGCGGGCCCCTACGACATCGAGCGCGTCCTGGAGACCGCCTCGGGCCGGGAGACCGTGTCCGGGCGTGCGCTGCATCTGCGGGAGGGCGTCGTGATCCGCCCGGCCGCCGAGCGCCACAGCCCGGTGACGGGGGGCCGCGCCATCGCCAAGGCGGTCAGCCCGGAGTACCTGACCCGCAAGGGCGGCACGGAGTACGAGTAGGCCGCGGGAGGCACGCTCCGCCGTGACCGCCGGAGGGCGCGGCTCGGCAGCCAAGCCGTGGGGGCGACGGCCGCCGGGCCCCCGGGAGTGAGTCCTCGCGGCGCGCGGGCCGGCATCCGTCGTCGGCTCCCGGGCCGGGGGCGGGCCCCCTGGCGCGCGTGGCCCGGCAGCGGTCGCCGGGACGCCCGGGGACGCGCCGGAGCCCGGCGCGGCTCGGGCGCAGCGGAGGACTCGCGGACGCGGTTGCCGGAACAGGCCCCGAGGATGTCAGGAGCCGCGCCGAACCGCCGCTCGGGAGGCCCGCCCCGGGTGGGCCTGGCGACCTGGCGCGGCCCGCAGCGGTGCACGGACCGTACGCGTCGGCCCGAGTACGCCGCCCGGCATCCGCCCACGGCGCTCGGGCGGACCCGGGGCACCGCCCGGCCCCGTCCGGGGCGCGCCGGCGGGTCGGTCGCGGGAGCCGAGCCGTCGGAGGGCGGCGCACCCAGGGGGTGCGTTGGGTTCACCTCGGATCAGGCAGCATGCCCCGCGTACGGGCGTACTCGGGTGATGCGCCAACGCGGCGAGGTGCCGTGCCAGGCGGCGCCGAACCGGCCACCCCCAGGCCCGGGGGCGCCGCTCAGCAGCAGTCCTCGGAGTTCTCCGTCCGCGGCTTCGCCGGCCGGGCGGCGGGGGTCCGCTCGACCATCAGCCGGGAGCCGGCCCGGCGTTCACCGAAGACGTCGTCGGGGTTGGAGAGCACGCAGTTCTCCAGGGACAGACAGCCGCAGCCGATGCAGTCCGTCAGATGGTCGCGGAGCCGGCTCAGCTGCGTGATGCGGTCGTCCAGCTCGGACCGCCAGGCCTCGGAGAGACGGGCCCAGTCCTCCCGCGTCGGCGTGCGCTCCTCGGGCAGTTCGGCGAGCGCCTCGCGGATCGTGGCGAGCGGAATGCCGACGCGCTGCGCGGCGCGCACGAAGGCGACGCGGCGCAGCGCGTCGCGGTGGTACCGGCGCTGGTTGCCCGCGGTGCGGCGACTGCTGATCAGGCCCTTGGACTCGTAGAAGTGCAGGGCCGAGACGGCGGCACCGCTACGGGCCGACAGCTGGCCGACCGTGAGTTCGTGGATCTTCTCGGAAATCTGGGGCACCCCTCGAACCCTACCCACCCCGCGACACGGCCGGTCCGTTGACAGGAGCCCCGAGCCGGACCATGCTAAGCAGTCGCTTAGACATTGACGCGTGGGAGGCCAGGGACATGGCAGAGCCGAGGATCTTCACATCCGCCGACGAGCTGAAGGCGGCCGTGGGCGAGCAGTTGGGCCACAGCGACTGGCTGGAGGTCGACCAGAAGCGGATCGATCTCTTCGCGGACGCCACGGGCGACCACCAGTGGATCCACGTGGACCCCGAGAAGGCGGCCGCGGGCCCGTTCGGCACCACGATCGCGCACGGCTATCTCACGCTGTCGCTGCTGCCCGCACTGGTCCCCCAGGTGATGCGGGTCGAGGGCATGAAGATGGGCGTCAACTACGGCACGAACAAGGTGCGTTTCCCGGCGCCGGTCCCCGTGGGCTCGCGCCTGCGCGCGACCGCGGTCCTCCAGGAGGTCACGGACGCGGGCGGCGGCGTGCAGGTCACGGCCGCGGTGACGGTCGAGCGCGAGGGCGGCGACAAGCCGGTGTGCGTCGCGGAGTCGGTCTCCCGCTACTACTTCTGACCGGGCCCGCCGCCACTCCGGGCCCGGACCCCACCGTTTCCGGCCCGGCACCCTTCCGCGTGCCGCGGTGCGGAGCCCCGCGGCATCGGGCCGCCCGGAGCCCCGCGGGTTCCGGCACCGGGGCGCCCGCGCCCGGACCCCGTGGCGGACCGAGAGCCGTGCCGGCCGCGAACGCGGCCGGTCACGGACCGCCGGTCACTTCTTCGCGCCGACCATCCGCAGCACGAGGTCGGCATAGAGGGCGCCGACCTCGTCGGGGGTCCTCGGGCCGTTGACGTTGAACCAGCGCGCCACGTCGATGCAGAGCGAGAGCACGGCGAGCGAGGTCCCGGGGACGTCCGGCACGTCGAAGGTGCCCGCCTCCACGCCGTCCTGGATGATCCCGCGCACCTGCGCGTCGACCTGACGGCGCAGCGCGACGATCTCGGCGCGCGCGTCGGGGCCGAGGGCGTCGAGCTCGTACTGGACGACGCGCGCGGTCGTGTGCTGCGCGGCGTGCCAGCGGACGAAGGAGGTGACGGCGACCTCCAGGCGCTCGGCGGCGCCGCCCTCCCCGTCGGCCGCCGCGCGCAGGATGGCCAGCGCCTTCTCGTGCCCGATGCGGCTGATCCGGTGGAGCAGCTCTTCCTTGGTCTTGTAGTGGATGTAGAGCGCGGCGGGGCTCATGCCCGCGCGGCCGGCGATGTCCCGGGTCGTCGTCGCGTGGTATCCACGCTCGGCGAAGGCCTCCACGGCGGCCACGAGCAGCCGCCTGGCCGCGTCCGGGGTGACCTCTCCCCACGGCTGCATCTCGCCGCCGGCCGTCTCCTCCGCCGTACTCATATCGCTCGCGCCCCTTCCAGTGGCAGGACGAACACCATACCCCCGAAGCTGAGCGGGCGCTTAGAGTGCCCGCTCAGCGGCGCGCGAAAGTGGTCAGCGCTGCTCGTAGGGGTCGTGCTCGGCGAGCAGCTTCTCCAGCCTCGCCTGATCGACGCGGCTGACGATCTGCCCGGCCTCCTGGCGGTCGCGGATCACCTTGGCCAGCGTGAAGGAGGAGGTCACGAGATAGAGGACGGCGATACCGAGGAAGCCGCGCACCCAGGCGTTGGCGTCCAGGCGGAAGATGCCGAGAGCGGTCGCCCCGATGGCGACCGAGAAGGAAGCCACGGCCTGGCCGTAGAACGCCGCCGTGGACTGCTGCTTGACCGGTGTCTCACTCATGGGAACAGCTTCGGCGGACAGGGCACGGGCCACATCCGCCGAGGTACTCAGGACGTCCGCACCGACGTACTCAGAAGGCCGAAACCCCGGTCAGCGCGCGGCCGATGAGCAGCTTCTGGATCTGGCTGGTGCCCTCGTAGAGGGTCATCACGCGGGCGTCGCGCAGCAGCTTCCCGGCCGGGTACTCGTCGATGTAGCCATATCCGCCGAAGACCTGGAGGGCATTGTTCGCGGCCCGTACCGCCGCCTCCGAGGCGAAGAGCTTGGCCTTGGAGGACTCGGGGGCGAACGGCAGGCCCCGGTCGATCAGGTCCGCGACCCGCCAGGTCAGCAGCCGGGCCGCGTCCACGTCGACGGCGATGTCGCTGAGCAGCTCCTGGACGAGCTGGTGGTGGGCGATCGGCTTCCCGAACTGTTCGCGCTCGGCCGCGTACTTCACCGCCACGTCCAATGCCGCCTGGGCGATGCCGACACAGCCCGCGGCGACCGACATGCGCCCCTTGGCCAGCGCGGACATGGCGACGGAGAAGCCCTTGCCCTCCGGGGCGAGCATGGCCGCGGCGGGCACGCGCACGTCCTGAAGGACCAGTTCCGCCGTCGCCTGGCCGCGCAGACCGAGCTTGCCGTGGATGGTGCGCCGGGTGAGGCCGGGGCTGTCGGTCGGCACGAGGAACGCGGAGACGCCCTTGTGGCCGGGCGCGTCCGTGGAGCGGGCGAAGAGCAGCACGACATCGGCCCAGGTGCCGTTCGTGATGAACATCTTGGTGCCGTTGAGGACGTAGTCGTCCCCGTCGCGCACGGCCTTCGTCGTGAGGTTGCCCGCGTCGGAGCCGGTGCCGGGCTCGGTGAGGCCGAAGCAGCCGACGAGGTCGCCGGAGGTGAGCCCCGGCAGCCACCGGCGCTTCTGCTCCTCGCTCCCCCAGTGCGCGATCGTCTTGGCGACCAGCCCGAGGGAGACCGAGACGATGCCCCGGACCGAGGAGTCGCCCCGGCCCAGCTCCTCCGTCACCAGGCAGTACGCCAGGTGGTCGCCGCCGGAGCCGCCGTACTCCTCGTCGACGGTGAGACCGAGGAAGCCGACCTCGCCCAGCTTCTTGACGATGGACCGGTCCACTTCCTCGGCGCGGTCCCAGGCGATGACGTGCGGGGCGATCTCGCGGTCGACGAAGTCCTTGGCGAGCCGCCGGACCGCGGTCTGCTCCTCACTGAGCTCCAGGTTCATGACGCGTCACCCCTGATGGAAGGCCGTACTCGAATGCCGAGCTTGAATACCGAACATTTAAATTAGCACTGCTAGTTTCCGTTCGCAGCCCTACTATGTGCGCCATGGCCCGACCGCGCAAGCCCCTCCTGAGCACCGACCGCATCGTCGAGACCGCGCGGGCGCTCGTCGACACGGAGGGCCTCGCGGCCGTCTCGACGCGCCGGCTCGCCGCGGAGCTCGGGGTGAGCGGTCCCTCGCTCTACAACCACTTCCGCACCAAGGACCAGATCCTGGAGGCGGTCGCCGACTCGGTGAGCGCGCTGGTCGATCTGTCGATGTTCGAGGACGGACGGGACTGGCGGACCGCCCTGCACGACTGGGCCGTCTCCTATCGGGCCGCCCTGCGGGACCACCCGAACATCGTCCCGGTCCTGGCCCGCGGGCCCGGCCGCAGACCCGCGGGCCTGCGCCTCGCCGACGCGGTCTTCGGCGCGATGGTCGACGCCGGCTGGCCCCCCGCCCAGGCCACGTCGATCGGCGCGCTGATGCGGTACTTCATCATGGGCTCCGCGCTCGGCTCGTTCGCCGGCGGCTTCGTGGACGACGAGACGGCCTACGACCCGGCCGACTATCCCCACCTCGGGCAGGCGCACCTCCTCGCCGAGCAGCAGGAGAAGATCGACGAGCGGGCCTTCGAGACGGGGCTCACCGCACTGCTCGACGGACTCGCGCAGCAGTACGCGCAGGTGGGGCGCGGCGCCTAGGCGATGCCGGCATCCTTCGGTGCGGACCGAACCGTCCGTGCAGCATCCTGGGGTGCATGACGAGCCGACGCAGGTTCCGGGACACCCAGGCACCGCGGCTGGCCCGGCTCGCCGGGCTCATCGCCGACGAGACACGCGCCGCCTGTCTGCTGGCGCTGCTGGACGGGCGGGCGTGGACGGCGGGCGAGCTGGCCCGGCATGCCGGGGTCGCCCCCTCCACGGCGAGTGAGCACCTGGGCAAGCTGGTGGAGGGCGGGCTGCTCGCCGAGGAGCGCCAGGGGCGCCACCGCTATGTGCGGCTGGCCGACGCCCGGGTGGCGCAGCTCGTCGAGGACCTCGCCGCCCACGTGGCACCCGGCGGCGCCGAACGGCCGCGCACACTGCGGGAGTCGAGTGCCGGGTCCGCGATGGCCCGGGGCCGCACCTGCTACGACCACCTGGCCGGGCGGCTCGGCATCACCGTCACGGACGCCCTGACGTCACGCGGGCTGCTGCGCCAGGACACGGGGTTCGCGCTGACGGACGCGGGGCTCGACTGGTTCGCACAGGCCGGCATCGGCCTCGACGGGCCGGGCCGCCGTCCGCTGGCGCGGGCCTGCCTCGACTGGACCGAGCGCCGCCCCCACCTCGCGGGCGTCGCGGGCGCCGCACTGTGCCGGCACGCCCTGGACGCGGGCTGGTGCGTGCGGATCGGCTCGGAGCGGGCGGTGAAGGTCACGGAGCTCGGCGAACGGGCGCTCACGGACCTGCTCGGCATCGACGTCGCCGCGGCGGCTCTGAGGTGAGCGGAACGTGCCTCCGGCTCCCGCCTCGACTCCCCGTCCCGCGGCGCCCCCGGACCCGGCGCCCCGGTCCCGACCCCCGCACGGCAGCCGAAAACCGCGAGCTCTCGGCCGTGGCCCCCTCTAGCCTCTGGAGCATGATGAACACTTCCCCGTCCGCCGGCCGCCGCGCCGAGCTGCTGGCCACGGGTGCGGCCGCGGTCACCGTCGTGCTGTGGGCGTCCGCCTTCGTCTCCATCCGCAGTGCGGGCGCCGCGTACGCGCCGGGCGGCCTCGCCCTCGGACGGCTGCTGGCCGGTGCCCTCGCCCTGGGGGTGCTGTGCCTGATCCGCAGGGAGGGGCTGCCGCCGCGCGCGGCCTGGCGCGGGATCGCGATATCCGGCGTGCTCTGGTTCGGCTTCTACATGGTGGCGCTCAACTGGGGCGAGCAGCAGGTGGACGCCGGCACGGCGGCCCTCGTCGTGAACATCGGCCCGATCCTGATCGCCCTGCTCGGCTCGCGGCTGCTCGGCGACGCGATGCCGCCGCGGCTGCTCGCCGGGATGGCGGTCTCCTTCGCCGGCGCGGTCACGGTGGGGCTGTCCATGTCGGGCGGCGGCGGTTCGTCGGTCCTGGGCGTCGTGCTGTGCCTGCTCGCCGCCGGGGCGTACGCGGCCGGGGTGGTCGCGCAGAAGCCGGCCCTGGGCAGCGCGAGTCCCCTCCAGGTGACGACCTTCGGGTGCCTCGTCGGAGCCGTCCTGTGCCTGCCCTTCGCCGGGCAGCTGGTCCGGGACGCGGGCGACGCGCCCCTCTCGGCCACCTTGAACATGGTGTACCTGGGCGTGTTCCCGACCGCCCTGGCCTTCACGACCTGGGCCTACGCGCTGGCCCGCACGACGGCGAGCCGGATGGGCGCCACCACGTACGCCGTACCCGCCCTGGTCGTCCTGATGTCCTGGCTGTTCCTGGACGAGGTCCCGGGCCTGTTCACGCTCGGCGGCGGTCTGCTGTGCCTGGCGGGCGTGGCGGTCTCCCGGTCCCGGCCGCGCACCCGGGCGACGGTGGCCGCGGGTACGGCGCCCGTCCCGGAGCCGGCCGCGACCGCGCAGCCGGCGGCGGGGAGGACCGCCGGCGCGGCGCCCGGGACCGCGCCGGAGCCGAAGCCCGAGAAGACCTGAGGCACCCCGGGCGGCGCGAGGGCGCCCGGCCGGGGCCCGGACTTCCGGCGGTCCGGCATACGGCTGCCGATCGCGCCCGCTAGAAGATCACCAGCGCCCGGCCGCCCTTGCCCGCGATCATGTTCTCGAAGGCCGCCGGAATGCCGTCGAGGGCGATCCGCTCGGTGACCAGCGTCCCGAGGTCGAGGCGTCCCGCACGGACGTGCTCGGCCAGCACCGGCACGTCCCGCGCCGGGTCCGAGTTGCCGTACACGCACCCGGCGAGGGTCCGGCCCCAGTGGAAGATCTCCAGGGCGTTGAAGGTGACCTGCTGGTCCTTGCCGCCGATCCCGACGACCGTGGTGCGCCCGCCGCGGCGGGTGGAGTCCCAGGCGGTGCGGATGGTGACGGCGCGGCCCACGCACTCCACGGCCACGTCGACGCCCTGCTTCCCGGTGAGAGCGCGGATCTCGCGGGCGGTGGTCTCGGAGGCGACGAGGTAGTCGGTGGCGCCCGCCTCGCGGGCGAGCTCCTCCTTCGCCGGGGAGACGTCCACGGCGATGATCTTCGACGCGCCCGCCAGACGGGCGGACTGGAGCGCCGAGAGGCCGACTCCGCCCACTCCGAACACGGCCACCGTCTCGCCCTGCCGGACCTTCGCCGCATGGTGGACGGCGCCGTAGCCGGTGAGCACGGCGCAGCCGAGCAGCGCCGCGTCGGTGAGCGGCACCCCGTCGGGAAGCGGCAGCACACAGGCGGCCGACACGACGGTCTCCTCGGCGAACGCGGCGACGTTCAGTCCGGGATGCAGGTCCGTGCCGTCCGCACGGTGCGCGTACACGTCGGCGGCACCGGCCAGCGCGTTGGCGCAGAGCCACACCTCGCCGAGCGAGCAGGCGTGACACCTGCCGCAGGACGGCGCCCAGTTGAGGACGACACCGTCGCCGGGAGCGACGTGGGTGACCCCGTCCCCGACGGAGACGACGGTGCCGGCGCCCTCGTGGCCGAGGACGGCCGGGACCGGCAGCCGCATGGTGCCGTCGGACAGGGAGAGGTCGGAGTGGCACACCCCGGCGGCGGCGAGCCGCACACGGACCTGCCCCGGGCCGGGGTCGGGCAGGTCGATCTCGGTGATCTCCAGCGGAGCACCCACGGCGGGCAGTACAGCGGCGCGGACCATGATGAGGAAGGCTCCCGGATCTCGACTAGAACTGCAGGGACTTGGTCTGGAGGTACTCGGACAGTCCGTGCGCGCCCAGCTCGCGGCCCACTCCGGACTGCTTGTAACCGCCGAAGGGCGCAAGGGGGTTGAAGCGGCCGCCGTTGATGTCGACCTGGCCGGTGTCCAGGCGGCGGGCGAACGCCACGGCCTCCGACTCCTCGCCGGCCCACACCGCGCCCGCGAGCCCGTACACCGTGCCGTTCGCGATCCGCAGCGCGTCCGCCTCGTCCTCGTACCGCAGGACGGTGAGGACCGGTCCGAAGATCTCCTCCTGGGCGACGGTCATGTCCGGAGTGACGTCGGCGAAGACGGCGGGGCTGACGAAGTAGCCCTGTTCGCGCGGGGATTCGGTGCTGCCCGCGACGAGCCGCGCGCCCTCGGTGACGCCCTTCTCGATGTACCCGAGCACCCGTTCCTGCTGCTTGGCGTTGACGACGGGGCCGATGCGGTCGCCGTACTTCGCGGCGGCCGCCGCGGCCAGCTCGACGGCCTCGTCGTACTGCGAGGTGTGCACCAGCATGCGGGTCCACGCGCTGCACGTCTGGCCGGAGTTGGACATCACGTTGGCGACTCCCACGTTGACGGCCTTGGCGAGGTCGGCGCTCGGCAGGATGACGTTGGCGGACTTGCCGCCGAGTTCCAGGGCGACCCGCTTGACCGCCGCGCCCGCGGTGGCGCCGATGCGGCGGCCGACGGCCGTCGAACCGGTGAAGGAGACCAGGTCCACCCCGGGGTGCTCGGCGAGCGCCTGTCCCGCGACCGGGCCGAGACCGGTGACGAGGTTGAAGACGCCGGCCGGGACGCCCGCCTCGGCGACGGCCTCGGCGAACAGCTGGGCCGTGAGCGGGGTGTCCTCGGCCGGCTTCAGCACGACCGTGCAGCCTGCCGCGAGGGCCGGGGCGACCTTGGCCACGATCTGGTGCAGCGGGTAGTTCCAGGGCGTGATGGCGCCGACGACGCCGACCGGCTCCTGGTAGACGGTCGAGTTCCCGACCTTCTCCTCGAAGGAGTGGGTGGCGGCCAGCTCGGCGTAGGACCCGGCGACCATGATCGGGACGCCAGCGTGCACCGCCTGCGAGAAGGCGAGCGGCGAGCCGAGCTCGGCCGTCACGGTCTCGGCGATCTCGTCCTTGCGGGCCACGAGCACGTCCCGCAGTGCGGCCAGGCGGGCTGCACGCTCGGCCGGCGGCGTCGCCGCCCAGCCAGGAAAGGCGGCACGCGCGGCGCGCACGGCGGCGTCGACGTCCTCGACGTTGCCCGCCGGGACCCGCCCGAGGACCTGCTCGTCGGCCGGATTCACGACCTCGATGGTGTCCGCGCCGGCGGCGGGGCGCCAGGCACCGTCGATGTACATGCCGTCATGTGCCTTCATCGTGTTCCTCCCGGGAGGGGCCGCGTGGTCCGCAGCCTAAACTAGCGATGATAGTTTTCCGGCGCCAGAGGGGTCCGGTCACCGGAACCCCTCCAGCCCCCCACGGCATCCTCGGACGCGGGGGCCCGGAAGTCGACCCGCACCCGGCCCGCCCCGCCGCCGTCCCCGCATCCCCGGGCCGCCGCCTCGGCGCCGAACGCCGGAACCGGGTGCCCTGGGCACCCGGTTCCGGTCGGTCCTCGTGCACGTGCCCCGGCGGCTCACTCGTCCAGGTCGGGCAGCCGCGCCGGGGCCGGGCAGATGCGTTCGCCGTGCTGGTCGAAGACGAACAGGTGCGCGAGGTCGACGAGGAGCGGTACCTGCATGCCGTGCCGGAGCTCGATGTCGGGAGTGGTGCGCACGACGAGGTCACCGGGCAGCCGTCCGGCGGAAGGCGCCGGCTCGACGGGTCCGGGGTCGGCGTCCTCGGGGTGCTCCAGCACCACCACGGGCCCGGCCCGCAGCGAACCGGCACGCTCCCGCAGCCGGTTGAGGACGGTGCCGTCGCGGCGGCGGCGTCGCGCCGGCCGGGCCGGGCGCGGCGCCTCCAGCTCCGGTACGACGGCGGGCCGGGAACCGGTGTTGAAGTGGACCAGGACCTCGTGCCCCTGGAACTCGACGTGCTCGACCAGTCCGGTGATCGCCACCTCGCCGGGACGCGCCTCGGCCGGCCTGGCGATCCGTACCGCCTCGGAACGCAGTCCGACGATGACCTCGCGCCCCTGCTGCACCCGGAGCAACTGGTGGTCCAGGGAGAGGGGTTCGGGCAGCCGCAGGTACTGGCGGCCGAGGCTGATCGACATGGCGCCGTCGAGCGGCGCCCGGACGACCCCCCGCAGCAGGTTGATCCGGGGAGTGCCGATGAAGGCGGCCACGAAGACGTTGGCGGGCAGCGCGTAGACCGTGCGCGGCGTGCCCAGCTGCTGCAGGACCCCGCCCCGCAGCACGGCGACCCGGTCGCCGAGCGACATCGCCTCGGCCTGGTCGTGGGTGACGTAGACCGTGGTGACGCCGAGGTCGCGGGTTAGCTTGGCGATCTCCGCCCGGAGATGGTTGCGGAGCTTGGCGTCGAGGTTGGACAGCGGCTCGTCCATCAGGAAGGCGGACGGGTGGCGGGCGATCGCACGCCCCATGGCCACGCGCTGGCGTTCGCCGCCGGAGAGCTGGCTGGGGAAGCGGTCGAGCAGGTCCTCGATGCCCAGCATCCGGGCGGTGGCGTCGACACGCGGGCCGGGGTCGGCCCCGGGGGCCTCGATGCGCAGCGGGAAGCCGATGTTGTCGCGGCTGGTCATGCTCGGATAGAGGGCGAAGTTCTGGAAGACCATCGCCATGTCCCGCCCGGAGGGCGGCAGTTCGTTGGCGTACTCGCCGTCCAGGCGGATCTCGCCCTCGGTGACCTCCTCCAGCCCGGCGATCATCCTGAGCACCGTCGACTTGCCGCAGCCGGAAGGCCCGAGCAGGACGAGGAACTCGCCGGGACGGATGTCGAACGACAGCCGTTCCACGACGCGGACGCCGCGGGTGTACGACTTGCTGACCTGGTGCAGGGAGATGGCGCGTGTCATGACTGGTGCCCCCGGGGGCTCACAGGGCGCTGGTGCTCCGCGGTGGAACGGCCCGCACGGGTCGTACGGGACGTATGAGTCACGGAAGCTAACGGACCGCACACGCCCAGGGGAAGACGCGCGCCGGATCTGACGGTCCGTCGGTCGCGCGAGAAACCGGACCCTCCGGTTCACTCGTGCGCGGAAGCCCTTCCGCGGGTCGCGGCCCCGCGCCGCGGCCCGCCGCCGGACCTCCCGTCCGGCCGCCCGCCGGACCCCCGGGCCCGCTCCCTACGCCGGCCCGTGCCCCCGCGAGCGGTCAGCGGGTCGCCGTGAGGTGGGCGAAGACCACCACGTTGGCCGCGTACCCGGTCTTCGCACTGTACGAGCCGCCGCAGGTGATCAGGCGCAGTTCGGGACGCCTGCTCGGCCCGTAGACCTTCCGGTCGGGGAAGCGCGACTTCTCGTACGTCTTCACCTCGTCCACCGTGAAGACGGCGGTCCGCCCGTCCGCGCGGCGGACCTCGACGACCTTGCCCGGCCGGAGCGCGGCGAGCCCGGCGAAGACGGCCGCTCCGGTCCTCGTGTCGCGGTGGCCGACGACGACGGAGGTGCCCGGCTCCCCCGGCGACGCTCCGCCCGCATACCAGCCGACGATCCTGGGGTTGTCCACCGGCGGGGTGGTCAGCTGCCCCTGGCGGTCGAGCCGCAGGTCCATGACCGGGGCGTGCAGGCGGAGATACCTGATGTCGAGCGTGGTCGGCCGGGAACGGGGCAGCGGCCGGGGCGGCGGCGCCGGCCTCGGGGTGACGGTGCGCCGGGGAGTGGGGGTCGGGGTGGGCCGGGGTGCGGGGGGCCGCCGGGTCTGCCGTGGCTGCTCGGGACGAGGCCGGGGCGCGCCGCGCGCGTCCGGGACGGCCGGGGCGGGGCGGGAGGACGCCTCGGCGCCTCCGTGCCCCGCCGCGCCGACGGCGGCCGGTTCAGTGGGCTCGTCGTCCTGAGCCCACTGGATGCCGACCGTCACCAGGACGACGGTGAGCACCGCCGTCCTGGCGAGACGGTACGCGCGCGTCCGGTACCAGGGCCTGCGGCGCCTACGCCGCACCATTGGGGCGACGGCGCAGCAGGCGGAAGTACACGACTCCACCGGCCACGACCAACCCCACGGCCGCGGCACCGGCGAACGGCGAGATCGTGTCGGTCTCGGCGAGACCGCCGCCGCCCGCGTGCACCCCGCCGTGCGGTGCCTTCGACGGGGCGGGGGACGCCTCGCTCGGGCAGTCCACGCGGAAGACCTTCTCCTTGCCGGCCCCCGTGCCGCCGACGATCTTCACCGTGAGCTTGTACTGCCCGTCCGGCAGCGCCAGCGGGTCGCTGTGACCGCCGCCGGAGGCGAGGGCGACGGTGCCGTTCAGGGTGGCGCCGCTCGCGGACGGGGGCTGCGACTGGATGGTGTACGTGAGGCTCGGGGCGACGTCGAAGTTGGTGGCGTCGAGGTAGAACTCGCACACCTTCGGCTCGTCACGCGGGTCGCTGAAGGGCGTGCCCACCTTGTGGATCTTGACGTCGCCGGCATCGCCGGGGGCGGCGGTGGCGACCTGTGCTCCGGCCAGGGCGGAGCCGGCGAGGGTCAGCGCCGCGAGGGCGGCGGCGCGGCGTGGAAGGGTCGAGGTGGGCATGCGATGTCCTCCGAGTCAGATGAGACGATTTTCATACAAATCGCTCTTTCACCTGACTCTCTTTCACATCCGCACGGCCCGACGCGGGAGCAGCGCCGGACGACGCGTCAGATGTCCCTCGCCCGGCCCAATCGCGCTCCCGGCCGACGGCGGGCGGCGGCCGGGCCCGGGGCCTGCACCGGCCTCCGCGGCGCACGCAGGGCGATCCCCGACGACAGCAGCAGCAGTGCGCCGAGCATCACGAACGGGGCGGCCACCCCCGCGATCCCCGCGACCAGACCCGCGGCGGCGGGCGCGGCGACCTGCCCGAGCCGGTTGCCGGTCAGCCGCAGGGCGAGGGCCGTGGAGCGCGCGCCCTCCGGAGCGGCCTGGACGACGGTCGTCATCGACAGCGGCTGCCCGACACCGAGGCAGAAGCCGAGCACCGCCAGCAGCACCGCGAGCGCCCACACCGGCAGCGGCAGTGCGATGCCCGCACACAGCACCCCCGCCACCAGGCAGGTCGAGGTCAGCAGCACGGTGCGCCCCAGCAGGCGCAGCATCGGCGTCATGACCAGACGGCAGGCGATGGTCGCCGCCGCGCGCAGGCTCAGCAGCAGACCGACGACCGAGGGCGCGATACCCCGGTGTTCACCGACGACCGGGAGGTACGCGGTGAGGATGTCCGTCGCCGACAGCACGGCGAGGCTGATGAAGATGCCCGCCGGGACGCCCCGGGCTCCCAGGATGCGCCGCACCGGTACGTGATCACCCTGCTTCGTACGGGAGTTGAAGGCCGTACGGTGCTCGATGCGCCACAGCGAGGTGAACGAGACCGCGGCGACCGCTCCGGCGGCGAGCAGGGCGAGCGCACTGCTGCCCGCAAGGTCGGGACCGCCGATGAGGGCGCCCGCGGCGACGGGTCCGACCAGCTGTCCCAGGGACGCGCCGATGGTGAAGTGGCCGAAGTTGCGGTCCTGTTCGTGCGGCGCCGACCGGCGGGCGACGATCGACTGGGCGCCGATGACGAAGCAGAGGTGGCCGAGGCCCATCACGCCGCTCCAGGCAGCCATCTCCGCAAGCGAGTTCGCCCTGCCGCTCAGGGCGCAGCCGCCCGCGACGAGGACGACACCGGCGGACAGCAGGGGCGCGCAGCGGCCGTGGTCGGTGCGGCGGCCCAACGGCACGGCGGCGAAGAGCGGAAGCAGGGCGTACACGCCCGCGATCACGCCGACCGCGCTCTCGTCGGCGCCCAGGGCGAGGGCCCGGTAGGAGACGGCGGGCCGCGCCATCGACACCGCCGCCTGCGCGAAGCCGAAGGCGATGACGAGGCGCAGCAGCCAACTCCTGCCGGGCCGCACGGTGGTGGAGGCGTCGGGCATCAGATGATGCCGAAGAGGATCCCGGCCGCGAGCACCAGCAGCGAGGTGAGCGCGGCCCACTTGACCACGAAGCGGGTGTGGTCGCCGAACTCGACCCTGGCCATGCCGACGAGGACGTACACCGCGGGCACGAGCGGGCTCGACATGTGCAGCGGCTGACCGACGATCGAGGCGCGGGCGATCTCCAGCGACGAGACGCCGTGGGCCTGGCCCGCCTCGGCGAGGACCGGGAGGATGCCGAAGTAGAAGCCGTCGTTCGACATGAAGTACGTGAGCGGGATGCTCAGGACGCCGGTCACGAAGGCCATGTGCGGGCCCATGCCGTCGGGGATGTTGCCGACCAGCCATTCGGCCATGTGGTCGACCATGCCGGTGCCCTGCAGGACGCCGGTGAAGACGGCGGCGGCGAAGACCATGCCGGCGACGTTGAGGACGTTCCCGGCGTGCGCGCCGAGGCGGGCCTTCTGGTCCGGCATCTTCGGGAAGTTGACGGTGAGCGCGAGTGCGGCACCGAGCAGGAACAGCACCGGGATCGGCAGCCACTCCATGATCATGGCGGTGAGCAGGAGGACCGTGAGCAGCGCGTTGAACCAGTAGAGCCGGGGCCGCAGGGTCGGCCGGTCCGGGTCGAGGACCTGGAGCCCCTCGTCCTCGTCGTCCGCGTACCCGGCGTCCGTGCCGCCACCGCCGGCCGTCCTCGCCGTACGGGACGCGTCACCGGAACCGCCCGTGCCGACCAGGACCGACTCCGTCTCGTGGTCCTTCTCCTCGACGAGCACCTCGTCGAGGGTGAGCACGCCGAGGCGGGTGCGCTCGCGCCGGCCGAGGACGTACGCGAGGACGAGGACGCCGAGCAGTCCGACGGCGAGGGCCGGGATCATCGGCACGAAGATGTCGCTCGCGTCGACCTTCAGGGCCGTCGCGGCCCGCGCGGTCGGGCCGCCCCAGGGCAGGGTGTTCATGACGCCGTTGGCCATCGCGGCGACGCCGGTCATCACGACCAGGCTCATCTTCAGGCGCTTGTACAGCGGGTACATCGCCGAGACGGTGATCATGAAGGTGGTCGAGCCGTCGCCGTCGAGCGAGACGATCGCGGCGAGCACCGCCGTACCGACCACGATCCGCAGCGGATCGGCCTTGCAGAAGCGCAGGATGCCCCGCACGATCGGGTCGAAGAGCCCGACGTCGATCATCACTCCGAAGTAGACGATCGCGAACATCAGCATGGCCGCCGTGGGGGCGAGGCTGGTGACACCGTCCAGGACGTAGTCACCGAGCTTCGCCCCCTTTCCGACGAAGACGCAGAAGAGGGCCGGGATCAGCACGAGCGCCGCGATCGGCGACATCTTCTTCAGCATGATCAGGACCAGGAAGGTCGCGATCATGGCGAAGCCGAGGATGGTCAGCATGAATGGACACCTAACGTTCGCCCTTGAACTCCCACCAGGGCCGGCGGTGCGAGTGACGTTAGGTCGGTGCCGCGAGCGTTAACAAGATGTTGACGTGCGAGCAATAAGCGCAAAACTCCAGGTCACAGCTTTGCTCAGGTGGCGGGCGTGAGCTCGACCGCGATGCCGTTGAGGACGGCGGTCCCCGACAGGGGGTCCAGCAGGCTCCCGTCGAGCAGCTGGTTGACGTTGACGCCCGGGTCCAGGGCGGCGTGGCTCAGCCGGGTGCCCGGCCGGTCGTGCCCCCAGCCGTGCGGCAGGCTCACCACGCCGCGCCGCACGCTGTCCGTGACCTCCACGGGGGCGGTGACCTCTCCCCCGGCGCCCTTGACGCGTACGGGTGCCCCGTCGGCCAGTCCGAGGCGTGCCGCGTCCTCGGGGTGGACGTGCAGGGTGCAGCGGTTGGAACCGCCGGTCAGCGCGGGGACGTTGTGCATCCAGCTGTTGTTGGACCGCAGATGGCGGCGGCCGATGAGCACCAGGCCCGCCGGGCGCTCGTGCAGCGCGTCCCGCAGGCGCGGCAGGTCGCCGGCGATCGGCTCCGGCAGCAGTTCGACCCGGCCGCTGCGGGTCTTCAGCACCTGCGGCAGGCGCGGCTGCAGGGGGCCCAGGTCGATGCCGTGCGGGTGGTCGAGCAGTTTCGCCAGGCTCAGGCCGTCCGGCCGGGCGCCGAAGCCCTCGCCGTACGGGCCGAGGCGCAGCATCATGTCCAGGCGCCGCTCGGGACCGGTCTCGCCGGTCAGCCGGGCGGCGAGCTCGCCCGGGTCGCGGCCGTGCACGGGCGAGTGCGCATCGGCCACCGCCTTGCCCAGGGTGCGCTCGACGACCATCGCGTCCACGACGGAGGGGTCGGCGCCGTGCATGCCGGTGGCGGCGAGGACGAGCCGGGCGAGGATCTCGGTCTCCGCCATGCGGCCCGGTTCCAGCGGCACGGCGGGGCGGTTGTAGCGGACCTGGTTGTGCACGGCGAAGGCGTTGAAGGCGAAGTCGTGGTGCGGGCTCTGCGAGGGCGGGGGCGGCGGCAGCACGACATGCGCGTGGCGGGACGTCTCGTTCAGGTACGGGTCGACGCTGACCATGAAGTCCAGCGCGCCGAGGGCCTTGTCGAGGCGGTCGCCGTCCGGGGCGGACAGAACGGGGTTGGCGGCGACGGCGATGACCGCGCGGACCGGGGTGCCCTCGTCCGTGGCGGTGTCGATCTCCTCGGCCAGCGCGGACAGCGGCAGCTCGCCCTTGGCCTCGGGATACCGGCTCACCCGGCTGTGCCAGCGTCCGAGCGCGAAGCCGCGGCCGGGACCGGCGGGCCGGGGCGCACGGTCGGCGGCGGCCTGGGGGAAGAGGGCGCCGCCCGGCCGGTCGAGGTTGCCGGTGAGGATGTTGAGGACGTCGACCAGCCAGCTCGCCAGGGTGCCGTGCGGGACGGTGCAGCTGCCGATGCGGGCGTAGACGGCCGCGGTCCGCGCGGCGGCGAGCTCACGGGCGAGCGCCCTGATCGTGCCGGTGGGCACGTCGCAGGCCTCGCTCGCGGCCTCGGGCGTGAAGTCCCGCAGGGCGGCGGCGAGTTCGTCCAGGCCCTCGACCCGGGTGGCCAGGTCGCCCAGGTCGACGAGCTTCTCCTCGAAGAGGACCTGGGCCATGGCGGCGAGCAGCAGGGCGTCCGTCCCGGGCCGGATCGCCACGTGCCGGTCGGCGAGCTTGGCGGTGCGGGTGCGCCGGGGGTCGACGACGGTCAGGGTGCCGCCGCGGGCCCGCAGCGCCTTGAGCTTGCCGGGGAAGTCGGGTGCGGTGCACAGACTGCCGTTGGACTCCAGGGGGTTGGCGCCGATGAGCAGCAGATGCCCGGTGCGGTCGAGGTCCGGTACGGGGATGGCCAGCGCGTCGCCGTACAGGAGCCCGCTCGACACGTGCTTGGGCATCTGGTCGACGGTGGAGGCGGTGAAGAGGCTGCGCGTGCCGAGTGCGGAGAGCAGCACGGGGGGATAGAGGGCCCCGGCCATGGTGTGCACGTTCGGGTTGCCGAGGACGACGCCCACGGCGTGCGGGCCGTGTCGTTCGACGACGGGCCGCAGCCCCGCGGCCACGGCGTCGAAGGCCTCCTCCCAGGTGGCCTCCCGCAGCTCGCCGTCCCGGCGCACCAAGGGGGTGCGCAGTCGGTCGGGATCGGCGTCGACCGCTCCGAAGGAGGCTCCCTTGGGGCAGATGAATCCGCGGCTGAAGACGTCGTCGCGGTCACCGCGCACACCGGTCACCCGGGTGCCCTCGATGGTGAGCGTCAGCCCGCAGGTGGCCTCGCAGAGCGGGCAGACACGCAGGGCGGTGCGGGAATCTGGGGTGGTGCCGGTGGTGCGGGACACGGGGTCCTCCCGGGTGGCGGCGGCAGCGGTGACGCACGGGCTGCGCCGAGCATACCGACCGGTATGCATCTCCGGGAGGGCCCGGCGGGGGTCACGTCGGAAATCGGCGGAGGACGCCACCGCAGCCCCGGCGGCCCACCCGGCCTCCGGAGCGCGCGGTGGCCCGCCGCCTGCGCCGCGGAGGGCCGCCCGGCTCCGGGGCCCGGCAGCCGCGGGACGCCCGAGCGGGCCGCGCGGAACGTGGCGTCACCGCAGCCCCGGGGCCCCGCCGGGGGGTCAGTCCAGTACGCGTGACAGATACGCCCGCAGCAGGACCCGGATCTCGTCGATGACGCGCTCGTCGCCCGACGGGTCGAGGCGGAAGGCGAGATGGACGAGGGTGTCGGCGGTCTCGACGGCGACCAGGAAGGCGCGGCGCAGGTCCTCGTCCGGTTCGCGGACGAGGTAGGCCGAGAGCAGCTCGGCCAGACGGTCGGCGACCCGGGTGTTGGGCTCCGCGCAGCCGGAACCGACCGGGATCTGGTTGCCGAAGTCGACCAGCGTGAACCCGGGCGCGGTCCGTTTCATGACGAGGAACTCGTCGAGCACGGCATCCATGGCCGCACGCCAGCCGCCCCCCTGCGCCGTCCCGCCGGCGAGGGCGGGGCCCGCGCCGGCGGCCTCCCGCAGCCGTGCGGTCACGCGCTCGACGTAGCGGTCGAGGTTGCGCTGGGCGAGGGCGTCGGCCATGGCCCGCTTGTTGCCGAAGAACCGGTAGACGGAACCGATGGGGACGCCCGCGCGCTGGGCCACGGCCCGGGTGCTCAGCCCGTCGTAGCCCACCTCGTCGAGGAGGTCGGCGCAGGCGTCGAGAATCCTGGTCAGTCGTTCGGCACTGCGCCGCTGGACGGGCGCACGGCGCAGCGGGGTCGCTTGGGGCACGGTGTTCATGATGCCTTTCCGCCGGGGTCCGGTGAACCTCGCCCGTCTGTACGCGAACCGGTGCCCCCGCCACTCATCGCCCGTGTTCCGCGCCGCCGCCGTCCGCCGTCGGCGCCGACCCGGAGGCGGTGATGTCCGCCGTGCACTCCACGGGCCGGCCCGCCACGGCCCACACCGTCCGGTCGTCCGCGTACAGGCGGGCGGTGAGGTGGTGGGTGCCGCGCGGGACGAGGCCGCCGGGCAGGCGGTACCCGGGGGTGCGGAGCCGGGTGAGGATGCGCCCGTCCAGAAAGAGGACCGCGCTGCCCCGGCCGGGCACCGCGACCGCGCGCGCACCGGGCGGCGAGAAGCGGAAGTTCCGGACGCTCAGCCGCACGTCCCAGCTGTCGTCGGCGTCCGGCTGCACCTCGATCGCGATGCGGGGTGCACCCTTCCCGTCGATCTCACGGTAGTGCCGTCCTCTCTCGTCCGTGTCGTCCAGCACCCTGCCCGCGGGCGAGGCCGACACTCCGCCCCCGCGGCCGAACGCGTCGCCGGTGCCACAGCCCGCCGATCCGCCCAGCAGCGCGCAGACCGCGAGCGTGGCGAGCAGTCCACGTGTCCACGACATGCCCGGAGCGTAGAACAGCCCCTCCGGCGGCCGGATCCCCCTGAAGTCGGGTTCTTGAGTCGTTCGCAGGTCCTGGGTCGTACTCCCACGGGACCGCCGGGCGCCGGGGTCGCCGCCGGCCGGTCGGCGGATCCCGGGCGCTGCGCGGCCGCTGCCCCTTGCGCACGGGAAAGCGGAATCCTACGGTGATGCATAGGAATCGGGAACGAGGGAGCGATCATGAGCGGGGACGCACGGAAGACCGCCGAGGGGCTGGCGTATCTCTCCGGATTCGGCAACGAACACAGCTCGGAGGCGGTCCCGGGAGCGCTGCCGCACGGGCGCAACTCACCGCAGCGCGCCCCCCTCGGGTTGTACGCGGAACAGCTGAGCGGCACGGCCTTCACCGAGCCGCGCGCCCACAACCGCCGCTCCTGGCTGTACCGGATCCGGCCCTCCGCCGCGCACCCGGCGTTCACCCGCGCCGACAACGGCGCGATCCGCACCGCCCCCTTCACGGAGACCGTCCCGGACCCCAACCGGCTGCGGTGGAACCCGCTGCCGGCGCCCGCCGGGGGCACCGACTTCCTGGCCGGCCTGTGGACCCTCGGCGGCAACGGCGACGCGACCCAGCGCACCGGCATGGCCGTGCACCTCTACCACGCCAACTCCTCGATGGAGCGCGTGTTCAGCGACGCCGACGGTGAGCTGCTGATCGTCCCCGAGCTCGGCGGGCTGCTGCTGCACACCGAGTTCGGGCTGCTGCACGCGGAGCCCGGCCATGTCGCACTCGTCCCGCGGGGCGTCCGCTTCCGGGTGGAGCTGCTGGACGCGTCCGCGCGCGGCTACGTGTGCGAGAACTACGGGGCGCCGTTCCAGCTCCCCGACCTCGGCCCGATCGGCGCCAACGGCCTGGCCAACGCCCGGGACTTCCTCGCTCCCGTCGCCGCGTACGAGGACGTGGAGGGGCCGGTGGAGGTGGTGAACAAGTTCTGCGGCAACCTCTGGACGGCGACGTACGGCCACTCGCCGCTGGACGTGGTCGCCTGGCACGGCAATCACGTGCCGTACGTGTACGACCTGCACCGCTTCAACGTCATCGGCACCATCAGCTACGACCACCCGGACCCGTCGATCTTCACGGTGCTGACCTCGCCGAGCGACACCCCGGGCCTCGCCGGTGTCGACTTCGTGGTCTTCGCTCCGCGCTGGCTGGTCGGCGAGGACACCTTCCGGCCGCCGTACTTCCACCGGAACGTGATGAGCGAGTACATGGGGCTCGTGGAGGGCGCCTACGACGCGAAGGCCGAGGGATTCGTGCCGGGCGGCGGATCGCTGCACAACATGATGTCGGCGCACGGCCCCGACCGGGAGACCTTCGACCGGGCCAGCGCCGCCGAGCTGCGGCCGCAGAAGATCGACGACGGCCTCGCCTTCATGTTCGAGACGCGCTGGCCGGTGACCGCCACGGCCCAGGCGGCCCGCGCGGAGCACCTGCAACAGGGCTACGACGACGTGTGGCAGGGCCTCCAGCGTCACTTCCGCCCGACCGACTGACCGTCACCGCCCGTTGCACTGAACGCCCGCGACCGGTACGGATACCCTCGTGACCTCCTTCGCTCCGGACTCGATCGTCCTGAACCGCAAGCTGCCGCTCTGGTATCAGGTGTCGCAGTCCCTGCGCGCCTCGATACTCGGGCGGTCCGCGCAGGACCCGCTGCGGCTGCCCACCGAGGAACAGCTGGCCGGGCACTACGGGGTGAGCGTGCTGACCATGCGGCAGGCACTCAAGGAGCTGGAGAACGAGGGGCTCATCACCCGGCACCGCAGACGGGGCACGTTCATCGAGCCGAGCGCGCAGCGGGGCGCTCCCGTGCGGCTGCTCGGCTCGGTGGACGCGATCGTGGCCCAGCAGTCGGGGATGCGGACGGAGTTGCTGGCGCACGGCACCGAACCCGTCCCGGCGGATCTGGCCGAGCACTTCCCGGAACTGGCCGAGGTGACGTCGTACCACCGGTTGCGCAGCGACGAGAAGACCGGCGAGCCGACCAACCACGCCCGCAACTACGTCCGCCCCGAACTGGCGGCGCTCATCGACCCGCAGGACCTGGTGCGCTGGCCCATGACCAAGGTGCTGCGGGACGTGGTCGGCGTGCGCATCAGCCGGATCACCGACACCGTGGAGGCCCGGCTCGCGGACCCGGAGACGGCCCGGCTGCTGCACGTGCCCCTGCTGAGCCCGATCCTGCACTACACCGGCATCGTCCACGGCGAGGACGGCCGCGCCCTGGACGTGGCCCGCATCAACTACCGCGGCGACCGCTTCTCCTTCACGGTCACCCTCGACGCCCACTGACCGTCGCGCCCGTCCGCGCACGGACGGCACCCGGGACCCACGTCGTACGATGCCGTGCGTGACGCACGACGACGCTCCGCTGCTCGCGGACCTCATGCCGTGGTCGGTCGCACCCGTGCGGCCGGGCCGGGGGTGGCCGACGGCGCCCGATCCCGCGTCCCTGAAGGCCCGGTGGAACGCCCTGCTCAAGGCCGAAGGACCGGACCGCGAGGCGCTGTTCGGGGCCACCCGCTCGCGCACCCTGCACTCGGCGGTCGCCCAGTTGCCGGGCCAGTCCGGCCGGACGGGCCGCCTGGCGCGCGAGTCGGGGCCCTGCCCCGAACCCGTACGGGTGCTCAGCGGCCCCTTCGACGAGCAGTGGCTGCTCCCGGACCACCGGCTGATCGACGCCGCGCGTCCCGAGTTGTGGCGGGTAGCGGACGGACGGCAGATGTTCGCCGTGGAACAGCCGGCGGCGCCGGAGCCGTCGGGCCCGGCGCTGCTGGTCTCCTCCGCGCTGCCCGTGAGCGCCGGCCGCGGGGGCCGCGTCCGCCCCCTGTACCGCCGCCCCGGCGGCCTCGAACCGAACCTGGCGCCGGGGCTCCTGGATCACCTCGGCACCCGCCTCGGCCACTCCCCCCGCCCCGAGGACGTCCTCGCCTGGGCGGTGGCGGTGGCGCGACCCGGCCGGGACGGGTGCGCGGTGCCCCTCACCGGTGACCGCGACGCGTGGGCGCACGGGGTGGAGCTCGGGCAGCGGATGCTGTGGCTGATGCGCCGCGACGGCGAGCGGCCGAGGCTCCCCGGCGGCCGCCGTCCGTACGTGCGCGCCCCGCTCCCGGCGCCGCCCCGCGCCCGGCCGCGCGCGAACACCGGAACTCCCGTCCTCGACCTGCGCTACGACCGTGACGAGGAGGTCCTGCACGTCGACGAGGGCCGGATCTCCCCCGTCCCGCCGGCGGCCTGGGAGTTCGAGGCGGGCGGTGTGCGCGTGCTGGAACGCTGGTTCGCGGTCCGCACGGAGCCGCCCGAGCCGGGGACCCTGGAGGCGATCCGGCCCACCGCCTGGCCGCAGGCCTGGACCTCGGAGCTGCTGGAGCTCATCACCGTCCTGGCGCTGCTCGCGGAACTGCGGCCCCGGCTGGACGGGTTGACGGTGGAATCGCCCGTCACCGGGGCCGAGCTGCGCCGGGCGGGGGTGCTCCCCGTGCCGGAGGCGGCGCGCCGGCCCGCGTCCGTCCTCGACCACCACGAGGAGGGCCCCGACGGGCAGTTCGCCCTGCTCTAGAGGCTTCCTCCGGATCGCTCGGACCGGGGGCCGAGCGATCCGGGCGCAGGGCGGTCAGGTGCGCGGGTCGAAGGCGTCCAGCACCCGCTCCAGCGCCCGTTGGAGTACGGCCTCCAGGTCGATGGGTCCGGCGTCCTCCATGAAGGCCGCGGCCAGCCGCGGGTACGCGCCGCTCGCCACCTGACTGCCCAGGTAGGCGATCCGGACGGCGTTCTCCTGCTCCTCGGACCACGGCAGGGAGCGGGTCCGCTCCGCGGTGGCCAGCTCGTTCGCGACGTAGGTCGTGACGACGCCGTTGAGCATGGCGATCAGCTCCATGCGGGTGCCGTAGGACGCGTCGAGCGGGTCCAGGCAGGCCAGGCAGTGCTCCAGGTAGCGCAGGGCGTTCGGGCTGAAGCCGTGGACGGGGGACATCAGGCGCGGCACCCAGGGGTGGCGGTGCATCAGGGCGCGCGTGTCCCGGGCGACCCGGAGCATGTCCGCGCGCCAGTCGCCGGAGGGCTCGGTGATCTCGTGCTCTCCGCTGATGGCGTCGAACATCAGCTCGTACAGGTCCTCCTTGCGCGGGACGTAGTTGTAGAGCGACATCGTGCCGCAGCCCAGCTCCGCCGCGACGTGCCGCATGGAGACCGCGTCGAGCCCCTCCGCGTCCGCGATCCGCACGGCGGCGGCCGCGACGTCCGCGCGGCTGTACGCGGGCCTGGGGCCCCGGCCCGCCCGCTCGGGACGGGCCCAGATCACTTCGGGTACGGCGCTGCGCCCTGCCATTGGTCGATCACCTCTCGACCATCCTAGTTACGTACACCGTACGTAGTGCGCTATGGTCACCCCATGATTACTACGTACGCTGTACTTAGTGAGGGTCTGGAGAAGCGTTTCGGGGACGTGCGTGCCGTACGCGGCCTCGACCTGGCGGTGGCCGAGGGCACGGTGTGCGGGGTGCTGGGGCCGAACGGCGCCGGCAAGACGACCGCCGTACGGCTGCTGACGACGCTGCTGCGGCCCGACGCGGGATCCGCGCGGGTCGCCGGGCACGATCTCATACGGCAGGCCGCCGCCGTGCGCCGCGCGATCGGGGTCACCGGGCAGGACGCGTCGGTGGACGGCGACCTCACCGGGCGCCAGAACCTGCGCCTGTTCGCGCGGCTGCACCGGGTGCGCGGCGCGGCCGGGCGAGCCGCGGAACTCCTGGACCGCTTCGGCCTCACCGACGCCGCCGACCGGCCGGTCTCCACCTACTCGGGAGGCATGCGCCGCCGCCTCGACCTGGCCGCGAGCCTCGTCCGCCGCCCCGAGGTGCTCTTCCTGGACGAGCCGACCGGCGGGCTGGACCCGGTGAGCCGCAACCGGATCTGGGAGGCCGTGCGCGCGCTGAAGCAGGAGGGCACGACCGTACTGCTGACCACGCAGTACCTGGAGGAGGCCGACCAACTGGCCGACGAGATCGCCCTGGTGGACCGGGGCCGGGTCGCCCACACCGGAACCCCGGCCGCACTCAAGGCGCTGATCGGCTCGTACGCCGAGGTCGTCGTCGCCGACGAGGAGGCGATGACCCGCGCCGCCGCCGTTCTGGACCGGCTCACGGGCAGCGAGCCCGCCTTCGACCACGAACGGCGTGCCGTGGGGGCCGTAGCGAACGGCCCAACCCTCACCCTGCCGCGGCTGGTCCGCGAACTCGACGCCGCCGGGGTGCCGTTGCTCGACGCGAGCCTGCGGCCGCCGACGCTCGACGACGTCTTCCTGCGGCTGACCGCTGACCTTCCGGGCGCCCCCGGCTCCACGACCGGGCACCCCGCCGACCACAAGGAGCTGGTGACATGAGCACGCTGGCATACGACGGAACGGCGATGCTGGGCCGTCACCTGCAGCGGATACGGCACAACCCCGGGCTGCTGATCCTCACGCAGTCCATGCCGGTCACGATGCTGCTCTTCTTCGGCTACGTCTTCGGCAGCGCCCTCGCCCACCCGGGCCAGGAGTACCGCGCCTTCCTGGTGCCCGGGCTGCTGGTGGCGACGGCGGCCAACGGCATCATGACCGGCATGTTCCAGGCCGCCCAGGATTCGCACCGGGGCGTGATGGACCGCTTCCGCACCCTGCCGGTGAGCCGCGCGGCCGTGCCCCTGGGACAGGCGGCCGCGGATCTGGTCGTCACGGCCGCCGGCACGGTGCCGCTGGTGCTGGTCGGGCTGGCCGTGGGCTGGCGCGTCGAGGGGTCGGCACTCGACGCCGCCGGCGCCTTCGGGCTGCTGCTGCTCTTCCGGTTCGCGACGAGCTGGGTCGGCATCCTGCTCGGGCTGGTCTCGCGCAGCGAGGAGGCGGCCGGCCAGCTGGGCGGCGCCACATTCGTCCTGCCGCTGCTGTCCAACGCGTACATCCCGACGGACAATCTCCCGGACTGGCTGCGGACCGTGGCCGAGTGGAACCCGATCAGCGCCGTGACCACCGCGCTGCGGGACCTGTTCGGCAACGCGCCGGTACCCGCCGAGGGGGCCTGGCCGGTGACCCACCCGGTCGCCGGGTCGCTGCTCTGGTGCGCCGTCCTCATCGCGGTCTTCCTGCCGCTCGCCGTTCGCCGCCACGCCACCGGCGGACGCTGACCCGGGGGCCGCGGAGCCCGCTGCCATCCGAGAGGGGTGCCGCCGGACCGGCGGTCGGGCTCCCCGGCCCGGCAGCGGCCTCCCGCGGCCGTCCGTGCATGACAAAGGCGTGACGGGCAGGACATGATCCACCGCATGCAGCCACTTCCCCTGCCTCTGGAAGGCATCACCGTCGTCGCCGTGGAACAGGCCGTCTCCGCCCCCTTCGCGACGCGCCAGCTGGCCGACCTGGGCGCCCGGGTCGTCAAGGTCGAGCGGATCGACGGCGGGGACTTCGCCCGCGGCTACGACACCGCGGCGGCCGGCCTCGCCTCGCACTTCGTCTGGTGCAACCGGGGCAAGGAGTCCATCGCCCTGGACCTGAAGGACCCGCGCGGACTCGACGTCGTGCGCCGGCTCGTCGCGGACGCGGACGTATTCGTGCAGAACCTCGCCCAGGGCGCGGCGGCCCGGCTCGGCCTGGACGCGGCCACCCTGTGCGCGGCGCACCCGCGGCTGATCGCCGTCGACATCTCGGGCTACGGGGCGTCGGGGCCGTACGCCGGAAAGCGCGCCTACGACATGCTCGTGCAGTGCGAGGCGGGCCTCGTGTCGGTGACGGGGACCCCCGGTGAGCCGGTCAAGGCCGGCATCCCCGCGGCCGACATCGCGGCGGCCATGTACGCCTTCTCCGGGGTGCTCGCGGCACTGGTGCGGCGCGGCACGACGGGGCGCGGGGGCCCGGTCGAGGTGTCGATGCTGGACGCGCTCGCCGAGTGGATGGGACATCCGCTGCATCATGCGATGCACGGCGGCACGCCCCCGGCGCGCACCGGACTGGCGCACGCCGTCATCGCCCCGTACGACGCCTATCCGACAGCGGACGGCGGCCGGGTGCTGCTCTCGGTGCAGAACGACCGGGAGTGGCGCCGGCTGGTGGAACAGGTGCTCGGACGGCCGGAGTTGGGCACCGAAGCGGAGTTCGCGACGAATGCGGCGCGGGTGGCGAACCGGGAGCGTACGGACGCGCTCGTCGGCGAGGCGCTCGGCACGCTGACGGCGGACGAGGCGGTGGCCCGGCTGGAGGGCGCGGGCATCGCGTGCGCACGCCTCAGGGACGTACGGGACGTGGCGGAGCATCCGCAGCTGGCGGCCAGGGACCGGTGGCGGGAAGTGGGGTCACCGGTGGGGCCGTTGCGGGCACTGCTGCCGCCGATCGAGCTGCCGGGCGGGGACTCGGCGCGGATGGGAGCCGTACCCGCGCTCGGGGAGCACACCGAGACGCTGCTGCGTGCCGTGGGGATGACGGACGATGAGATCGCAGCACTGCGCCGGGACGGTGTGGCCGCCTGAGCGCGGGTCGGGAACTGCCTGACCCGCGCTGCTCAGCGGCCGCCGAACAGGGAACGGCTGAGCCGCCTCAGCGGGGCGAAGAGCGAGACCCGCCTCACCCGCGCACCCATGCCGCTGCGGTCGTGCGCGGTGTCACGCGCGGTGAGCTCACGCATCAGCGACGTCGCCTCGAGCGTCTCGCGCTGCGGGATGGCAGGGCCACCCAGCACAGCGAGATGGCGGTCGAGGCGCGAGCTGGTCGCGCTGCTCCCACACGTGATCGCAGGGACTCGTGCCCTGCTGCGCACTGTTATCTGTTCCATGTCACTCCCCACCCATACGAGGGCACCCGGCCCGGGCAGGCTAACCCTATCGCTCCCTCATGGCACTCGTGTATCGCGGGCACAGGATTCACCTACCCCGTAAGGGCGTTGACGATTACTCTCCGAATCCAACAGATTCCAGGGCGAGTTGGACAACCGGTGCGGTTGTGGGCTGCGGTGAGCCGCCCCCCGGTTCGACGGTCACAGCGAGTGAGGTCGCCGAGGTGTTCAGACGGCTCGCGACCAAGGGCGTGTCGCCTTGCAGCAGCCCCAGGGAGCGTGGTTGCACGCCCGGGCGCATGAGCCACAGTTGATGCACGCGGCCCCCGGAGGGCGCACCGAGACCGCTCACGGTGACGACCGCGCGCCGCTGCGACGCGGAGGCGACGACCCCGATGCCGCGTCCCCGCTCGTCCCGCGCAACGGTCACCCGGGCGTCGGGGGCCGCGAGAACGTGCGCGATCTCACGTGCCTGAGCACGCTGCTGGTCCAGCTTGTCCTGAGTCTGCGTCGCCTGCACCGCGAACAGCGAGGCGACGACGAGCGCCGCGGCGGCCGTGGTGGTCGCCAGCGGGGCCAGCAGCGGACGGAACCGGGGGGTACGCGCACGGGAGGGCTGGCGGGCCGCACGCGTGCGCGGCGGCTCCTCGGCCGCGAACGCGCCCGGCGCCTCCTGGGGAATCGTCCGCACCGCGGTGAGCACCCGGTCCCGCAGCGCGGGCGGTGGCAGGGCCGCGGTGGACCAGGCGAGCCGGACGGCGTCCTCGGTCAGCGCCCGCACTTCCGCGGCGCAGCGGTCGCAGCGGGCCAGGTGGCGCTCGAAGCGGCGCCGTTCGTCGGGTTCCAGGGCGTCCAGCGCGTAGGGCGCGGCCAGGGAGTGCAGGTCTCGGCGGAACAGCCGGTCGAGGAGGCTCACGCGGTTCCTCCCGGACGGATCGCGGTGTCGCCCGCGGATATCAGGACGCTCACGCGGCACCTCCCAGGCAGTCGCGCAGCCGGGTCAGTCCGTCGCGCATACGGGTCTTGACGGTGCCGAGCGGCAGGGAGAGCCGTTCGGCGACTTCACGGTAGGTGTACCCGTCGTAGTAGGCGAGGGTGACGGACTGGCGCTGCAGGGCGGTGAGCCGGTCGAGGCAGCGCCGCACCCACTCCCGTTCCAGCCCCGCCTCGACCTCCTCGGCCACCTGGTCGAAGGCGGGCCAGTGCAGGCGCCGTCCCTCGCGCTGCTCGCGCTCGGTGGCGGCCCGGGCACTGCGCACCCGGTCGACCGCACGGCGGTGCGCGAGGGTGAGGATCCACGACAGGGCGCTGCCCCGCCGGGGGTCGAACCGGGCCGCGGAGCGCCAGAGTTCGAGCAGCACCTCCTGGGCCACCTCCTCCGACTGCGCCGGGTCCCGCACCACCCGGCGCACCAGACCGAACACCGGCCCGGACACCAGTCCGTAGAGATCCTCGAATGCCTTCTGATCACCCCCGGCCACGAGCACCAGAAGTTCGTCCGCCTCCACCCGTCCCCCTCTCCGGCCGCGTACGGCCCGTCACTTCACCGACGTATTCGCAGCGAGCGCGTCTTCGGATGGGTTACGGATCGCCGGACCGAAAACGCGGGTCCGCTCCCGACGAACCGAACACGACGGTGGCCGCCCGACTGAGACGAGCGGTGAAACCCGACGTAAGAACGTTTGGGATTCGACCAATCCACCCCGGCGACCGCTCCGAATGGCGTGCGTCAGGCAAGTTGGACGTGAGGACGGACGGCATGACACCTATCACCAGGAGTGGCGTGGGACGCAGGAGTTTCGCGACGCTCGTCTGTGGCGCGCTGGCCGCCGGGGGGCTCACCGCCGCCGGTGTGACCGTGCTGGAACCGGGGGCGGCAGCCGCCTCCAGCCACCGGGAGGCTCCGCTGATCTCGGGGCAGCCCCAGTACGACAACACGGACGTGTACGCGTTCGTGAGCCCGGACAAGCCCGACACGACGACGATCGTGGCGAACTGGATCCCCTTCGAGGAACCGGCCGGCGGACCGAACTTCTTCACGTTCGCCGAGGACGCCCAGTACGACCTCCACATCGACAACAACGGTGACGCGCAGGGCGAACTGATCTACCGCTACACCTTCAAGACGCACCGCAAGAACGGCGACACCTTCCTCTACAACACGGGCGCGGTCACCAGCCTGGACGATCCCGACCTGAACATCACGCAGACGTACGACATCGACCTGCTGCGGCTGCACGACCAGAAGCTGGTCTCCAGGACGAAGGTCGCCGACGACATACCGGTCGCGCCGTCGAACGTCGGCAAGGCGTCGATGCCGGACTACGGCAAGCTGCGCGACCAGGCGGTGTACAAGCTCGCGGGCGGGTCGACCACGTTCGCCGGCCAGGCCGACGACCCGTTCTTCCTGGACCTGCGCGTCTTCGACCTGCTCTACGGCGGCGACCTCTCCGAGGTCGGCCGGGACACGCTCAAGGGCTACAACGTCAACTCGATCGCCCTGCAGGTGCCGAGCGAGATGATCCAGGAGTCGGCCGACCAGCCGATCGTCGGGATCTGGTCCACCACGCAGCGCAAGGACGCCCGCGGCCACTGGAGCCAGGTGTCCCGTCTCGGCATGCCGCTGGTCAACGAGGTGGTCAACCCGCAGAAGGACAAGGACAAGTTCAACGCGTCCGCGCCGTGGAACGACGCCGACTTCCTGAAGAACGTGACGAACCCGGAACTGCCCAAGCTCATCGAGGCGATCTACAAGATCAAGGCCCCGGCCGAGCCGAGGAACGACCTGGTCGACGTGTTCCTGAAAGGCGTCGAGGGACTCAACCAGCCGCCGCACGTGACGCCGGCGGAGGAGCTGCGGCTCAACACCTCGATCAAGCCGTCCGCGCACCCGAAGCGGCTCGGCGTGCTCGACGGTGACAACGCGGGCTTCCCGAACGGGCGTCGGCTCACCGACGACGTGATCGACGCCTCGCTCCAGGTCGTCGAGGGTGAACTGGTCGGCTCCAAGAACGACTTGGGCGACGCCGTCGACAAGAACGACAAGAAGTTCGGTCACTCCTTCCCGTACCTGGCCAAGCCGACCGCGGGCTCGCGCGGGGCCACCGCCAAGGGCAGCGGCAACAGCGTGCGCAACCAGCTGGGCGGCGGGCTGACTCCCGCGGGCGCGGACGCCGGTTCGGACACCGTGCTGATCGCGGGCTCCGCCGCGGCCGGCGCGGCCGGCTTCCTGCTCATCGGCACCGGACTGATGTGGTGGCGCCGCCGCATGCACAACCGGGCCTACTGACCCGGCGGACCGCCGGGCCCGCGGGCCCGGCACACCGACCGGCGCGGCCCGCACGTACTCATCCCCCACGGCGCGGGCCGCGTCGTCCCACCCCCACGACGACCGCTGCGGCCACGGACTTCTAGGAGAGGGCATGTCCCCGGGTACGAACGAGAGCGCGCCGCCGGACACCGGCACGGGCGGCCCCCCGGAGCACGGCGACGGCACCGAGGCTCCGGCGGACACCGGCGTCGGCACGGCCCCCGGCGCGGGTGACCCGGAGCGCGCCGGGACCGGCGGGGGCCCGGCGGAGACCCGTCCCGGCGTCGGCTCGGACGCCGGCGCCGAGGACACGGGTCCCGATGACGCGGGTGCCGCAGACGCGGGTGCCGCGGAGGCGGGTCCCACGGAGGCCGGTCCCGCGGACGCCGGCGCCGGTGCCACCGGTGCCACCGGTGCCGCGGATGCCGGCGCCGGTGCCGGGCATGCCGGAGCGGACCTTCAGGTGGGGGCCGCCGCGCCTGCCGACGGGGGCGACGAGCGGGTGGTGGCCGTACGGCGGGTGGCCGCGGCGGGACGGCGGTGGCGGGCGGCGCAGCTCGCCGGCTGCGTCGTCGCACTGGCCGTGGCCCTCACCGCCGGCGGCGTGGTCCTCGGTGCCCGGGACGGCGGCACGGCGCCCGTCGCGGCCGCACCCGGCACAGGTGTGTCGCCGCAGCTGATCGCGAGCGCCGACCTCGACGCGGGCATCCGTTCCCTGCAGTCCCATCTCCGCTCCCAGCCCAAGGACTTCGGCTCCTGGGCGACCCTGGGCCTGGCCTACGTGGAGCAGGCCCGCACCAAGGGCGACCCCTCGCGCTACCCGCAGGCGGAGCGGGCGCTGAACCGCTCCCTGCGACTGCGCCCCGGCAACGACCCGGCACTCGCCGGCCGCGCCGCCCTCGCCGCGGCCCGGCACCGGTTCCCCGAGGCGCTGAGGTACGCCGACCGGGCACTGGCCGAGAACCCCTACAGCGAACGCGCGTTGTCCTCGCGGATCGACGCGCTGGTCGAACTCGGCCGGTACGACGAGGCCTCGAAGGCCGCAGATCTGGCCGACTCCCGGCGCCCCGGCGTCCCGGTGTTCACGCGGTACGCGTACGTGCACGAACTGCGGGGCGACGTGAAGACCGCCCGCCGCGTCCTCGAACAGGCCCTGTCCACGGCGACGGCACGCGGCGACGTGGCCTACGTGGCCACGACGCTGGGCCAACTGCACTGGAACCAGGGCGAGTACAGGACAGCTCTGGCCTACTACGCCCGGGCGCTGACCGCCGACGAGGCGTACCTCCCGGCGCTGGAGGGCCGGGCCCGCGCCCAGGCGTCCCGCGGCGAGACCGCTCGGGCGATCCGCGGCATGGAGGACGTCGTGTCCCGCTCGCCACTGCCTCAAGCCCTGGTGTTCCTGGGTGAGTTGTACGAGGCACGCGACGGGAAGGGGGACGCGCGACGGGCCCGCGACCAGTACGCCCTCGTCGACGCCTGGACCTCCCTGGCCCGCGCCAACGGCGTCAACGCCGACCTGGACACGGCCCTCGCCGCCGCCGACCACGGGGACCGGAAGGCCGCCCTCGCGGCGGCCCGCGCGGAATGGGACCGCCGCCGCACCGTGCACACCGCCGACGCCCTCGCCTGGGCCCTGCACGTCAACGGGCGGGACGCGGAGGCACTTCCGTACGCCCGCCGCGCCACGGCCACCGGCTACCGCAACGCGGTGTTCCTCCACCACCGCGGCGTGATCGAACGCGCGACCGGGCACCGAGGTGCGGCCAGGGCCTCACTGACCGGGGCGCTCGACCTCAACCCCGGCTTCTCGCCGCTGGGTGCCCGCGCCGCCCGGGCGGCCCTGAAGGAGACGCCATGAGGCTCACCACCCCGCGGCGCGCGTTGGCCTCCTGCGCCGCGGTCCTCGTCGCCTGCTGCGCGCTCGTCCTGGTCCCCGCGGGGGCCGCGAGTGCGCATCCACTCGGGAACTTCACGGTCAACCGCTACGACGGACTCGTGACGGCCCCCGGCGTGCTGCGGATCGACCACGTCGAGGACCTCGCCGAGATCCCCGCGACGCAGGCAGCGCCCGACATCGAGCGGCTGGGCAGGACGACCTGGGCCCGGCAGCGGTGCGCGGCGGCGGCCCGGGACAGCCGAGTCACCATCCGCGGACGCGGCGTCCCGCTCACCGTCGGCACCAGCGACGCACGGGTGCGGCCGGGACAGGCCGGGCTCGACACCCTGCGTGTGGAGTGCCGGCTGACGGCCCCTCTCCCCGAGGGCGCCGTGGCCGTGCGCTTCCGCGCCGCGGTCGACTCGGGGCCCGGCTGGCGCGAGGTCACCGCCCGGGGCGACCGCACCACGCTCACCAGGTCCGACGTCCCGACAAAGTCCGTCTCCCGGCGGCTGACCGACTACCCGGGGCGACTCCTGTCGTCGCCGGCCGACACCGCGTCCGCGTCCCTGCGGGTCCGCCCGGGCGGACCCGCGCTCGCCGGGGACGACCGGGACGCGCCCGCCGCCTCGGTACTCCCGCGCGGCGCCGACCGCTGGACTCGGGCCCTGGACGGCCTCGTGGCCCGGCACGACCTCACCCTCGGCTTCGCCGCGCTCGCCCTCGCCGTCGCCGTCGGCCTCGGCGCCCTGCACGCCCTGGCTCCGGGACACGGCAAGACCCTGATGGCCGCGACCGCCGCCGCGCGGGGACGCGCCACCCTCCGCGACGTCCTGCCGCTCGCGGCCTCGGTGACCGTCACGCACACCCTGGGCGTGGTCGCCCTCGGGCTGCTCATCACCGCGGGCTCGGCCGCCGCGCCCTCCGTGATCGCCTGGCTGGGCGTCACGAGCGGCGTCCTGGTGACGGTCGCGGGCGCCTCGCTCGTACGCCGGGCCTGGCGGAACCGCGCCCCCGCCCCCGCGGGCGGGCACACCCACGGGCACGAGCACGCCCACGCCGCCCCCGACGCCGCCCACGGCCACGACCATCCGCACGATCACGATCACAGCCACGACCACGACCACGACCACGGCCACGACCACGGCCACGACCACCGTCACGGGGCCGGACACACCCACGGTTCCGGCGCGGAGCACTCGCACGGCGGCTTCACCCACAGCCATCCCACCGCCCCCACGCTCCGCGGCACCATCCTGCTCGGGTTCGCCGGCGGGCTGGTGCCCAGCCCCTCGGCGGTGGTGGTCCTGGTGGGCGCCGCGGCACTCGGGCAGGCCTGGTTCGGCCTTCTGCTGGTGCTGGCGTACGGCGCGGGTCTCGCCCTCACCCTCACGGCGGCGGGGTTCGCCGTGGTCAGGCTCGGCGACGGCGTGGCCCGGCTGCTGGCGCGGCGTCCCAGGTGGACCGGTGGCCCCGCGGCGGCCCTGATGCGCAGGGCGGCACCCCTGGGTTCGGCCTGCGTCGTCGTGGCCCTCGGGGCCGGATTGGTGTTCAAGGGGGCGGCATCCGCACTCGGCTGAGCTACTTTTGGGGAGGAATCGCGCGGATGCGAAGGGGGAACGCCCGTGTCCGAAGATCCGAGCGGTGAACGGGTGATCGCGGGCCGGTACCGTCTGCTGTCCCCGCTGGGCCAGGGCGGCATGGGAACCGTCTGGCGGGCCCGTGACGAAGTGCTGCACCGCGAGGTCGCCGTCAAGGAGGTGCGCGCCCCGGCCGACATCCCGTCGAGCGACGTCGAGCGGATGTACGCGCGGCTGGAGCGGGAGGCCTGGGCCGCCGCGCGGGTCGCGAACCGCAACGTGGTGACCGTATACGACGTGGCGACGGAGGACGGCCGCCCGTGGATCGTCATGGAGCTGATCCGCGGCATCGCCCTCTCGGACCTGCTGGACGCCGAGGGCCCGCTCTCCCCGCGGCGCGCCGCGCACATCGGCGCCGAGGTGCTGTCCGCCCTGCGCGCCGCCCATGCGGCCGGGGTCCTGCACCGCGACGTCAAACCGGGCAATGTCCTGCTCTCGAACGACGGGCGGGTCGTCCTCACCGACTTCGGTATCGCCACGGTGGAGGGCAGCTCCGCCCTGACCATGACGGGCGAGGTGATCGGCTCGCCCGAGTTCCTCGCGCCGGAGCGGGCGCTCGGCCGGACCCCCGGTCCCGAGTCCGACCTGTGGTCCCTCGGGGTACTGCTGTACGCCGCGGTCGAGGGCAACTCGCCCTTCCGGCACGACACTCCGCTGAGCACCCTGCGAGCCGTCGTCGACGAGGAGCTGCCACCGCCGCGCCGGGCCGGTCCGCTGGCCCCGGTCATCGAGCACCTGCTGCGCAAGGACCCGGCGGACCGCCTGCCCCCCGAGCAGGCCGAGCAGGACCTGCGCCTGATCGGCGCGGGCGGCTCGCCCCGCACCGGCTCCTCCCCGACCCCCTACAGTCCGACGGTCGCGGTCCTGCCGCACGACGCGGCGGCAACGCCGTCGCGACCGGTCCCGGCACACACCGCGCACACCGCCGGCTTCCCGACGGCGGCGACGACCGCCGGTGGCGGCACCCCGGACCGGCACCGCCGGGCCTCCTTCGCCGTGATCGCCGGACTGGCCGCGCTGGCTCTGGCGCTGTCCGGTCTGCTGTACGCCCTGGCCAACCGCGACGACGGGGGCGGAGGCGGCGGGACGGCCGACACGAGCGGCGGCAAGGGGAGTTCGGGCGCCGTCAACGGCGGGGAGAGCGGGAGCGAGAGCAGCCCCGACGAGGGCGGCGCGAGCGGTGCCCGCTCCCCCGACCCCACGCCCAGCGCCACACGCACCGTCAAGCCACCGGTGCAGTCGGTCAAGGTCAGCGTCGCCGGCGCGCACACCGACTACTCGGGACCGTGTCCGCCGCCCGCCGGGCAGGCGCCCTCCTTCACGGCCACGTTCACCGTGGGCGTCGTACCGGTGGAGGTCGACTACCGCTGGGTGACCAGGAAGGGCGAGGTGTCCGACGCCGGCTGGAAGACCCTCTCGTTCCCCGCGAGCGGCGGGAAGACCAAGCAGAAGTCGGTCGTCGTGACGACGTACGACGCGGACGGCACGTACGAGAACGAGATCGGCGTGGAGGTCCGCGGTCCCGTGCACACGACGTCCAACCGGGTGCCGTTCTCGGTGGCGTGCGAGACGGAGACCCCGACCGGCGGGGTCTCCTCTTCCGCTTCTCCCTAGGGAAGCACTCGGCGGACGGGGCCGCGCCGGATCGGCGCGGCCGGGCCGGTGGGGGTTCAGGCCCCGGCGGTGAAGACCGGCAGATAGCCGCCGGACTGGCCGGACGCGGTCGGGTGGTACGACTCGCCGATGTTCAGCCAGTTGACGCTGTGCAGCCACGCGCTGCCGGAGCAGATCTCGTGTCCGGTGAACGTGGTCCTGACGTCGCCGAAGGTGAAGCCGTGGGCGGCGGCACGCTTGGCGATCGCGCTGTCCAGGTAGTCGGCGGCGCCGTTGATCGCGGACCGCTCCGTCTCGGAGAGGCCGGCGATGCAACTGCCGCCCAGCTGGTAGAAGCGGGGGTAGCCGAGGACGACCACGTGGGCCGACGGGGCCTTCGCGCTGATCGCCGAGTAGACGCTGTCGAGTTTGCCGGGGAGCGTGGAGTCGACGTAGGCCCGGGCCGTGGCGATCCGGGACAGGCAGGAGCTCTCGGACTGGAGCACACAGGTCGTCATGACGTCGGAGAAACCGGCGTCGTTGCCGCCGATGCTGATCGAGACGAGCCCCGTGCCGGTGCCGAGCGGGCTCATCTGGTTGGCGAGAACATCACCCGTACGAGCGCCCGAGCAGGCCGTGAAGTTGAACGAAGCGGGTGAATGCGCGGCCGCCCAGAGGTAGGGGTAGGCCTTCGTGCTGCGCTTGCAGTCGCCGCTGGAGCTGATGTAACTGCCCGCGCCGACACCGGAGGAGTAGGAGTCGCCGAGGGCCACATACCCGGTGGCCGCGGCGGTCTGGGACGCCTGCGCCGTCGCTGCCCCGGTGAGGGCGAGGCCGACGGCGAGGAGGAGTGAGGTCACGTATGCCGTAATTCGGGAACGTCTCATGGAACCTCCCTTTAGCAGGATCTCTGCCATAACCGTGGTAGCAGCTACGCGTGTTGACAGGAAGTGTCCATGCCAATTCTTTTCGGCCCGCGCCTCATGCCGCCCGCGGTGTTCACCGCGTCTTCACCGGGCGCCCGCGACCGGACCGCCGCCCCTCGGTCCGCGGCCCGGCGTACGGCCGCGAACTGCGCGGACCGCGCCCGCCGTTCGGGGTACCGGTCACCGCGCGGACCGGAGACCGGATACCGGGGCCGGAACGGCCGCCCCACGCCCGGGTGCGCGGCGAGCCGCCACCGCGGCCGTCGGGCACCGCCCATGACGTCGCGTCAGGAGCGGCGCCGACTGCGCGGACCGTTTCACCGGGCCGGGCCTCGCCCGGCCCGGGGGCCGGTGACCGGACGGCCGGGATGGACCGGAAGGAGCAGACAGAACCGACACACGGGGCGCACTGCGGAAACCGGGTGCACGGCACGGCCTCGTGACAGATCATGGCGGCATGTCTGCGAACCCTCACGACGCTCTGCCGATCCGGCTCAACGTCGACGACAGCGACTCCCCGTCGGACGTCGTCGACGCGCTGTTCCTCGGCCGCTTCGCTACGGGCGAGCAGCCTCACTCGCACGCGGCGAACATCGACCGCGTACGGTCCGGGGCGACCCTGCTCCCGCCGGGGTCCCGGGTGCTGCGCTCCGCCCACGACGACGACCGCAGCGCGACGCTCGCCGAGGGCGAGGGCTGGACCCTGCTGGTGTCCCGCTGGAACCGCGGCGCCGACGTCACGGTCACCGCCACCAGCCCCGAGCTGGCGCAGAAGGTCCTCGACCAGGCCACGGACGGCGCCGCCGACGAACCGGAGCCGCAGCCCGAGAACGTGACCATGGGCTTCTGGTACGTCTCCCCGAGGCGCGGCCCGCACCGCACCACCCGCCAGATCTCCGCGGGCACGTGGGAGGAGGTGCGGCCGAACTACACCGCACCGGTGGCGGACGCGATGGACCGGCTGATGAAGACGACCCCGGAGGACATCGCGGGCCGCCTGCTGCTGCTCCACGGTCCGCCGGGCACGGGCAAGACGTCCGCGCTGCGCACACTGGCCCGCTCCTGGCGGGACTGGTGCCAGGTCGACTGCGTCCTCGACCCCGAGCGCCTGTTCAGCGACGTCGGCTATCTGATGGACATCGCGATCGGCGAGGAGGACGCGACGGGCAAGGGGCGCTGGCGGCTGCTCCTGCTGGAGGACTGCGACGAGTTGATCCGCGGCGAGGCGAAGCACACCGCTGGTCAGGCGCTCTCACGCCTGCTCAATCTGACCGACGGCCTGCTGGGCCAGGGACGCAACGTGCTCGTGGGCGTCACCACGAACGAGGACCTGGAGCGGCTGCACCCCGCCGTCGTCCGCCCCGGCCGCTGCCTGGCCCGCGTCGAGGTCGGTCCGCTGACCCGCCGGGAGGCGGTGAACTGGCTCGGTACGGAGGAGGGCATCGGGCGCGAGGGGGCGACCCTGGCCGAGCTGTACGCGCTGCGCCGCGGGACGTCGCCGACGTCGGTGCCGGATCAGCGCGAGGGCGCGGACGCGGGGCTGTACCTGTAACCGGGTGGGCCCCGCCCCCGGGTCGCGGCGGGCGGCTGGTGCTTTCATGGGGGTATGACCGTGTTCCTGGGCACCTCCGGGTGGCAGTACAAGGACTGGCGTGACGTCCTCTACCCGGCAGGGCTGCCCACGCGGCTCTGGCTGGAGGCGTACGCGGCACGGTTCGCCACCGTCGAGATCAACAACGCCTTCTACCGGTTGCCGGCGCGGGAGACCTTCGAGAACTGGCGGGAGCGCACTCCCCCGGACTTCGTCGTCGCCGTCAAGGCGAGCCGCTTCCTGACCCACATCAAGCGGCTGCGCGACCCGGAGGAGCCGGTGCACCGGCTGATGAGCCACGCCGTCGGCCTGGGTGACCGGCTGGGTCCGGTGCTGCTCCAGCTCCCGCCCACACTGCGCGCGGACGCCGGGCTCCTCGACGACTGTCTCGCCCGTTTCCCCGCGGGCACCCGGGTAGCGGTCGAACCGCGTCACGACTCCTGGTGGACGCCTGCCGTGCGCGAGGTCCTGGAGACCCGGGGCGCGGCCCTGTGCTGGGCCGACGTACTGGCCCGGCCGGTGACCCCGTTGTGGCGGACCACCGACTGGGGCTACGTCCGCTTCCACGTCGGACGCACCCGGCGATGGCCGCACTACGGCCGGCAGTCCCTGATGACATGGGCCCGGCGAATCGCGGAGACCTGGTCGGACGACCAGGACGTGTACGCGTACTTCAACAACGATCCGCATGCGGCGGCGGTCCTGGACGCGGTGGTGTTCGCGCGGGCGGCCACGGCGTCGGGACTGACCGTGACCCGCACCCCGCGGAGCCTGCCGGCCGCGCCGGTTGCCCACTCCTAGGGGGTGTCGTGCACCGCACACCGGCTCGCCCCACCGTTCCGCGCGGCGGTGCGGCGGTGCGGCGGGTCGGCGAATCGCCGGCTGGGCCAGTCGCCGGGGCCACCGAACCCCGGTGCCCCGGGCGCCGCAACTGCCGTGATCCGTCCCGGTCCCGGCGAAGGCCGGGGCCTCGTCGGCGGCGGGGCGGTGGGCTCAGGAGCCGGCGCCGTAGGCCGCGCGCAGGGCGTCCCGGGCGGCCGCGAGGGCGGCGTCCTCGGCGAGTCCGAGGCGGCGGACCCGCTCGGCGTACGCCTGCGCCGCGGCCGCGGCCTCCCGCTCGGCGGCCGAGCCGGCGGCCGCCACGACCGTGCCGTTGCGGCCGCGGGTCTCGATCACCCCGTCCGCCTCCAGGGCCCGGTACGCCTTCGCGACCGTGTTGGCCGCGAGGCCGAGGGACTCGGCGAGACCGCGCACCGTGGGCAGCCGGTACCCGACCGGCAACGCACCCGACCTGGCCTGCTCGGAGATCTGGGCGCGCACCTGTTCGTAGGGCGCGGCCCCCGCATCGATATGGATCTTCAGGGTCACGGGGGTGATTGTCCCGCACGAAGGACGCGTCCGGCCGCCCCGGCGCGTAACCGGCGGCACCGGTCGGCACACGGCGGCGCAACCGGCGTCGGCACGCGTAAATGGGAGGCGTCCCGACCCGCCCCGCGCGTAGCGTGCCGCTTCATGACAGTGATCGTTCGCGACGTCCGCCCGGGCGACCGGCGCGACACCGGGGCCTTCGCCGGGATCCGCAGCCTCGCCCTCCCCTACATGTTGTCCACCTCGGAGTCCGTCGCGTACGACGCCACCCACGCGCATCCCGAGGCCCACTACCGGCTGCTCGTCGCCGAGGCCGACGGCGAGCCGATCGGCACGGCCCAGGTCGGGCTGGCGTACGACAGTCCGCAGCCCGGCCAGGGTTCACTGAACGTGTACGTGCACCCGGACCGCACCGGTGAAGGGGCGGGCTCTCTGCTGGTGCGCGCCGCCGAGGAGCATCTGACCTCGCTGGGGGCCACACGGCTGCTGGCGTGGGTGCTGGACGAGCCCGCGCACCGCGCCTTCGCGGAGGCACGCGGCTACCGCGCGAGCCGCTCGGCGCACTTCCTGCGCCTCGACCTCCGGAACGGCACGCTGCCTCCGCTCCAGGAACCCCCGCCCGGCGTCGAACTCCGCAAGGGTTCCGACTACGCCGACGACCCCCGTCCCCTCTTCGCACTGGACGCGGAGACGACCGGCGACGAACCCGGCGACACCGCCCACGAGTTCACGGACTACGAGGCGTGGCTCCGGGGGACCTGGCAGCACCCCCTGTTCAGCCCGGAGTTGACCACGGTGGCCGTGGTCGACGGGCGCCCGGCGGCATTCAGCGCGGCGCGCACCGACGGCGGCACCCGCTACGACACCGCGATGACGGGCACCGCCCGCGCCCATCGCGGACGCGGCCTGGCCAAGCTCGCCAAGAACGACTCGCTGCACCGCGCCCGCGCCGCCGGCTGTACGCAGGCGTTCACGGGCAACGACAGCGGCAACGGGCCGATGATCGCGATCAACACCTGGTTCGGATACGAGATCTCCGCGACGGAGGTGCGGTATGTCCGCGAACTCGGCTGACGCGCTCTCCGTGGCGCCCGGACACCGGATCGAGGTCGTCCTCGTCAAGTCCGGCCGGGTCAAGATCCGTTACCCGGCCGAAGTGGTCGGCGACGACGGCACGCGGGTCACGGTGCGCGCCGCGTGGGCGGGCGACGGCGTCCGCGACTTCGGCTTCGTCCGCTTCGAGCCGGGCGATGTCTTCACCGAGCACTACTGGCGGGACCGCTGGTACGCGGTGAAGGAGGTGCGGGACGCCACGGGCACCCTGAAGGGCTGGTACTGCGACGTCACCCGACCCGCCGTGGTCCGTGCCGGTGAGCTGGTCGTGGAGGATCTGGACCTGGACCTGTGGCGGTCGGCGGACGGGACGGCCGTACTGCGGCTGGACGAGGACGAGTTCGCGGCGAGCGGCCTCGCGACGGCGGACCCGGTGGCGGCGGCCGCCGCCGAGAGCGCCCTCGACGAGCTCGAACACCTCGCCCGCGAAGGGGATTTCGGGGCGCTCCTCACCGGGGCGTGACGCCCTCGCCGATCACCGGGCCGGGCAAGCGGAGGACGCCCGGGGCGGGATCGCGTGTCCGCCGGGGCGGTCATGCAGCGCCCCGGCGCGGGCACCGGCGCAGCGCACCGGACCGGCGCCCCGGGCCGCCTCGCCGCTCGACGGCGACCCCGGCCACCTCGCCGGGCGCCACTCGACGGCCGCTCGAAGACACCTCGAAGACTCCTCGACGGACGGCCGAAGGCCGGTCGAGGGCGACTTCGGCCGTCGGGCTCGTCCGTACGGTGAGGGGGCGGCCGCGGGCATCTCGCCGGGGCCCGTCCCGGTCGGGGGCGACCAGGCCCGGGCGCCCTGACCGCCCGCCGCACCCCGGCACGTACGCAGGGTGACCGCGGTCCCCGGAAGCCCTAGGGCACCGCCACGACCGCGTACCGCTCGTCGTCGACCTCGCGGCCCCACAGCGAGGCGTCGCCGGACAGGGGCTCCACCCGGATGTCCTGCGCGAGGGGGGCGAGCAGGCCGGTCAGGTGAGCGGCGGCCAGCCCCACCGGGTCGAGGGTCCCCCACACGCCCTCGACCAGCACCAGGCGGCCACCGGGGCGCAGCAGCCCACGCCAGTGCCGCAGCACCTTGGCGGGCTCGGGCAGCGTCCACAGCACGTGGCGCACGAGGACCACGTCGAACCGCTCCTCGCCGACCGGCGGAAGCGCAGCGTCACCGACCAGGAACACCGCGTCGCGTCCCGCGAGTTTGGCGCGGGCATGAGAGACCATGGACGGAGAGAGGTCGACGCCGACGACCCGGTGCCCCTGCTCGGACGCGAGGAGTGACAGACTGCCCGTCCCGCAGCCGAGGTCGAGCACGTCCGAGGCCCGCTCCGGCAGCCATACCCGCAGCCGGGAGGCCCAGGCAGCGCGCACCAGAGGGTCACGCAAACCGTGATCCGGCTCGTCGTCGAAGGTGAAGGACTCCGCTTCCCAATCGATGCCCGACGTTTGGCTGTCGCTGTTACTGGTCATGTGGCCAGGGTGACACCCGCCACCGACAATCCGACGGCCCGTCGGATCGTGACCGCCGCCACTGACAGATCCCGACCGATGAGGAACGCTCCCCGAAAGGGTCTACCTCCGTGGAATCACGGAACCCGGTAGGCACAAGGAGGCAGCCATGCGCCGCGTGACCGTGCAGAAGCCCCTGAAGAGGTCGGACTCCCGTCGCGTGCGGGACGAGGCCGACGAGCGCCCGAGAGAGCGCCCGGAGGTCCGCAAGGACATCCACCGCACCTGGTGGCCGGACGGCTGATCCGCGCCGTCCGCACCCCCGCCCCTCCCGATCCCGTCCACGTCGACCGCCCCGGTGACTCCGCAGAGCGTCAGAGCAGCCGCTTTCGGTAATGGATGCGGTCATAGGGACCGTCGACCCGGCGCTCCACGACCTCGTAGCCGAACTTCGGATAGATCTTCCGGTTCTCCCACATCATCGCGTTGGTGCAGAGCCTCACCTCGGACAGTCCGAGCGCACGCGCGCGTGCGTCGACGAAGGCGAGCAGCCGTCCCCCCACGCCCCTGCCGTGGGCGTCGGGGTGGACGGCGATGCTGTCGAGGTACAGATGGTCCGCGTGCGCCTCGATCACCACGAGCCCCACGACGGGCTCCCCGGTGACGAACACCCGCCCCGCCGCGACCTGCGCCGCGTGGTCCGCCTCCATGGGCAGCGGCGCCACCCCGATGCGCGCGATGTACGGCCGGTAGGCCGCGTCGGTCACGGCCGCGACGGCGGCGACGTCCGTCTCACGAGCCGGCCGGATCCCCTCGACGCCTGCGGCGTCCGCATCTCCCATACCCGCACGGTACCCACCGCCCCCCGGGCCGGCCCGTCGGCCTCCCGCCGCGTCCGCCGGGGGCCGCGCGCGGAGGCAGGAGGCCGTGGGTCGCCTCCGCGGCCGAGCCCACCGGGGCACTGCCGGCGGCCCCCTCCGCACCCCGGTCACGGCTCTCCGGCGCCTTTCCTCAGCCCTCGGTTAGCGCTTCCTTAACCGCACCATAAAGATCGCCGTCCCCCGTCCCCAGCAGGCGATTTCGCGGATTCCCGGGGCTAGTTTGCTGATCGCCCCCACAGTTCAGCACTGCTCCGAGGAGTCTTCATGCCCGCTCGCCGCAAGGCCGCCGCGATCGCCGTCGCCGGTGCCGCTCCGCTCGCCCTGACCGCGCTGGCCACCGGCCCGGCCGTCGCGCACGGCACGATGGGCGACCCGGTGAGCCGGGTCTCCCAGTGCTATGCGGAGGGGCCGGAGAGCCCCCGGTCGCAGGCGTGCAAGGCGGCTGTCGCGGCCGGCGGCACCCAGGCGCTCTACGACTGGAACGGCATCCGCATCGGCGACGCGAACGGCCGGCACCAGCAGGTGATCGCGGACGGCAAGCTGTGCAGCGCGGGCAACGACGAGTTCAAGGGCCTCGACCTGGCCCGCACCGACTGGCCGGCGACGAGCGTCGGCAGCGGCTCGTACACCTTCAAGTACCGGGTGACCGCCCCGCACAAGGGCACGTTCAAGGTGTACATCACCAAGGCCGGCTACGACCCGTCGAAGCCGCTGGCCTGGGGCGACCTGGACCTGGAGCACCCGGTCGCCACGAAGACCGACCCGGCCGCGACGAACGGCTACTACACGTTCTCCGGCACGCTGCCGCAGCGCACGGGGAAGCAGCTGCTGTACGCGGTCTGGCAGCGCTCGGACAGCCCGGAGGCCTTCTACTCCTGCTCGGACGTCACCTTCGGCGGTGCCGACTCCGGTGGTGAGGACAGCGGTTCCGCGGGCGCCGGCGCCTCCTCCCCCGCCCCGGCCGCCTCCGCGCCCTCCGAGGAGCAGATCGAGGACGGTGCCGACAAGTCGACCGTCGAGCACGACGGCCACGGCGACTCCGACGCGAGCACGTCGGCGGAGCCCACCGCAGCCGGTGCCGCGGACGACGCCGGGCCCGCCGCCGACACGGCGAACCGCCCCGCCGCCGACGGCGCTTCGGAGAACCTCGCCGAGACGGGTGGCGACCCCAGCACCTCGTACCTCGCGGTCGGCGGGGCGGCCGCGCTGGCCGTCGGCGCCGCGGCGCTGTTCGCCTCGGTCCGGCGCCGCGCGGCGCACGGCGGCCGTCACGGCCGCTGACGCGACGGCTCCCCGTCCGGAAGCGACGGGGAGCCGCGGCGCGCCCCGGTGGGGGGGGGGGGGTGGGGGGGGGGGGGGGGGGGGGACACGCCCCCCCCGAGGGGGGGGGACCTCTTCCCGCTTGCCTCCCACCACAAAAAGAGCTTATTTTCCCCTGGTTTGT
>NZ_JBVHPY010000004.1:0-9538 GCF_055567695.1 Streptomyces sp. NPDC026417 | reverse complement strand
GTCCTTCCTGCTCCCCCCCCCGGCTCCCTCTTCCTTCTTCCTCTCTCACACCCGCCCGCCATTTGCCCCCCCGCCCCCCCCCCCACCCTCCCCCCTTCCGGAAGCCACCGGCCCCCCGCGGCGCGCCCCGGTGGGCGGGTTCCGTCCGGCGGCTCAGGCCGGACGGACCCCGCCCGTACGGTGGGACGGCCCGTTCACGCGGTCAGTCGAACACCGAGGCGCAGTTGGTCGCCGTGGCGTGCGCCGGATCGAGGGCGTTCGCCACCTCGTGGTAGGCGATCCGGTCGAGGAGCCCGATCGCCACGTGCCCGGAGAGGTCGGCGGCGCACAGGTTCTGCACCAGCACGTTGCGGACGTCGGAGCCGCTCAGGAACTGCGAGGCGTACGGCGTGACGACCTCGTCGTACTTGGTGGCGATGACGGTGTAGCGGACGCCGGCGACGGTGTCGCCGCCCGCGTTCAGCTTGGTGAGGAAGGCCGAGCCGGCGACCTGGTCGGCGAGGCCTGGCGTGGTCGCGGACAGCAGGTCGGCGGCGCCGGGGAAGTACGGCAGCAGGTTGGCGAGACCGTTCAGGGTGGTGCCGTGGTTGTCGGGCGCGATCCCCACGAGGGCGTTCACCTTGGCGGCCCCGCCGAGGAACTTGAGGTAGTAGCGGGGCATCATGCCGCCCTGCGAGTGGCCGACGAGATCGGTCTCGGCCGCGCCGGTCGCGGCGAGCACCTTGTCCACGAAGACCTGGAGCTGTCCGGCGGACTTGTCGATGGGGCCGAGGCCGTGGAAGAGCGGGACGCCCGGCAGCTGGCCGTAGTCGAGGGAGTAGACGCAGTAGCCCCGGTCCACCAGGTAGGGAGCGAGGGCCAGCCAGTTGTCGACGGAGTTGCCGAAGGTGCCGTGGACGAGGACGACGGGGCGCGGGTGCGCGGCCGAGGGCTTGCAGGAGTAGTTGTTCCAGCCCCTGCTGGGGGCGGTGTCCGCCTGGGCGGTGGCGGCCGGGACGACGGTGACGGCGGCGGCCAGGAGCAGGGCGGCCAGGGGTCTGAGGGCACGCTTCCAGGGCAGCATCGTGTGATCTCCTTGCGGCTCAAGGGAGTTGCGACGGCGTACGCCCTGTGATCCGGATCACGAGGATGCTGTTCACTCGTCAAGTTACGAACGAGTAGTGCAAGTGTGAAGTTACGCGTCAGTAAAAACTTGCACTGGTAGCCGGGACTGCTGCTACGGCCTCACCACGTGGGGCGGATGGGGCCCCCGGGAGCGATGCGCGCCAACCGGTCCCGCAGTGCGTCGACTTCGCGCTCGCCGAGCAGCTCGGCCCAGGGCCGGACGGCCTCCGCCGCCGCCTCCTCCGCGGCCCGCGTGCAGGCCCGGCCGCGTTCGGTCAGCACGATCAGCCGGGCCCGGGCGTCCTCGGGGTGCGGGCGGCGCTCGACGTAGCCCTTGCGGACCATCTCGTCGACGAGCTGGCTCGCGGCCTGCTTGGTGATCCCGAGATGCGCCGCGAGATCGGTGGCCGTCGCCCCGCCCGGGGCAAGCCGGGCGAACGCGAAGCCGTGGGCGGGCCGCAGTCCCTCGAACCCCCGGGCGACGACCCCGGCGTGGATGCGTTGCGTCAGCTCGCCGGCGGCGGCGAGCAGGGCGGCGGACAGGGCCATGGCCTCGGAATTCTGCACCGGAGCATTGAAACACCCTTGACGATGCGGTCAAGCTGCCTGACCATATAGTCAAGTAGCTTGACCATATGACCTCTGGAGGTCCGCCATGCCCGTCGTCCGTTCGTCCGAAGCCGTCGTCCACGAGATGCACGGCGCCCGGTTCGTCTCGTACGCCACTCCCCGCAGCGGCAGCAAGGAGCTGTGCGCCTGGCGGGGCGAGATCCCCGCGGGCACCAGGGCCCCGCTGCACACCGTGAACCGCGAGGAGATCTTCCATCTCCTCGCGGGAGAGCTGCTGGTCACGCTCGACGGCCGCACCGAGCGGGTCACGGCCGGCGATGTACTGATCATCAACCCCGGTGCGACCCTCGGCGTCGAGAACCCCACCGGGCAGCCCGCGATCTCGTGGGTCACCACGTCCGTCGGCCTGGAGGCGGAGCTGGCCGACGGCACGCGGATCACCCCGCCCTGGGCCAACTGAGCGACGGCGGCCGGGACCGGCTACGCGGCCAGCGTGCCCGGCACGATCACATGCGGACCGAATCTGGCCCGCGCCCGGTCCGCCGCCTCCTCCACCCGGCGCACCTTCTCGTCCACCGGATCGAAGGTGAGCTGGTAGGAGGCCTGTTCGGCGGGGGCCAGCCCCTCGGCGCGCAGGGTGATCGCGCGTACTCGGGCGCGCTGCAGCCCGAGCGCCTCGTACATGCGGTACGCGGCCGAGGTGAGTGCCGAGGAGTGGGCGGTCGGCTCGTCGAGCGTGCGGCTGCGCGTGGTCGCGGAACGGTCGGCGTAGCGCACGGTGAGCGTCAGGATGCGGCACACCTGCTCGACGGCACGCAGCCGGGTGCCCAGCTCCTCGGTGGCGGACAGCAGCGCCCTGCGATGCCGATCGGGGTCCAACTCGTCACGGGAGAAGGGTCGTTCGGTCGCCATCGAACGCGCCGCTGCGTTCGGGACGACTCGGCCGCGGTCGATTCCCGAGGCCCTCTCGTGCAGCTCGCGGCCCACGCGGGCACCGGTGAGCCGCTGGAGGGTGGACAGGGGTGCGGCGGCGACCTTGCCGATGGTGTCGAGGCCGTACTCGCCCAGGGTGCGGGCGGTGGCGGCGCCGACGCCGGGCAGCGCGGCGACCTGCTGGCCGGCGAGGAACTCCCGGACGGCTTCGGGGTCTTCGGGGACCACACGGGCCCTTCCGCGCGCGGCCTGCCGCAGGGCCATGCGGGCCAGCATCGGGCCCGGACCGGCCCCGATCACACAGTCCACGCCGTGGTGCGCGAGGGCGCGTACCCGTATCACCGAGGCGAGTTCCACCACGCCCCGGCCGAAGTACCGTTCGGCGCCCCGCAGATCCACCAGCGCCCCGTCGGGCGGCAGCGCCTCGACGACCGGGGTGAATCCCTCCAGCATGTCCAGGAGCCGGGGCAGGGCGGACTCGTACATCGGAGACAGTTGGAAACGTACGCAGAGGATGGTCATCCCGCACTCCCCGGACTCTGGTGCCACAACTTCTTTCCTCCCGCGGGCCCTTCGCCCGCGGGACGCAGATCGGCCCAGGGGTGCATCCGGAACCCCGTGGGCATGCGGATGCTCCGGCTCGGCATCGGGTCCTGCGCGGCGGAACCCGCCGGGCGGGGCGGCCCGTCCGAGCCGGCGACCCCGGCCCGGGACGGACCCTCGCCGTCGTGAGCGGGAGCGGAGCCGTCCCGGGCCGCCGCGTCCGTCTCGGCCAGCCGTGCGGCCACTCCGTCCAGGCCCTCCTCCCGGCGCACCTCCAGCAGGTCCGCGAGGTTCCAGGCCGCGGCTCCCACCACGCTGAAGCTGCGTGCGCCGCGGCGCTGGACCACTCCGCGCACGAGCAGCAGCCAGGAGTGGAAGACGGTGTGTGCGCAGGTGTCGTGGGAGTCGTCGAAGAAGGCGAGGTCGACCAGGCCCGTGCCGTCGTCCAGCGTGGAGAAGATGACGCGCTTGCCGGAGCGGATCGGCGGGGTCTGGGTGGCCGCCTTGGCGCCCGCGACCAGGACCGTCTCGCCGTTCCGCGCCTCCCGCAGCCGGCGGGCCGTGACCACGCCCAGTTCCTGGAGGAACTCCCGGTGGTCGTCCATCAGGTTGCGGGAGGTGTCCATGGAGAGGATGCCCAGCTCGGCACTGAGCTTCTCCGCCTCGTCGAGGTCCGGCAGGCCGGCCGAGGCCGTGCGCCGGCCGCCCGCCAGCGGGAGCTGGTCGCCGCGTCCGCCGCGCGCGCCCCGGTGGAGTTCCGTCAAGTGCAGTTGCAGATCACGGCGGTTGGCGCCGAAGGCGTCGAGTGCGCCGACCTGCGCGAGCCGCTGGGCGAGCGGCCGGCTCGGCCGGGCCCGCTCCCAGAAGTCGAGCAGCGAGGCGTACGGCTGCCCGTCCGCGATCCGTACGGCCTCGGCCTCGCTGATGCCGTGCACGTCGGAGAGGGCCAGCCGCACGCCCCACACGTCCCTGACACCCCTGTATTCAGACACCAGTTCGATCCGATGGGCGACCGCCGACCGGTTCACGTCCAGCGGCAGGATCGGCACCCCCCTGCGCCGCGCGTCCGCGAGCAGCAGTCGCTTCGGATACATCCCGGGGTCGTGCGTGAGCAGCCCCGCGTAGAAGGCGGCCGGGTGATGGGCCTTCAGCCACGCCGACTGGTACGTCGGCACGGCGAAGGCGACGGCGTGCGCCTTGCAGAAGCCGTACGACCCGAACGCCTCGACGATCTCCCAGGTCCGCGCGATCGTCTCCGCGTCGTACCCCTTGGCCGCCGCGTGCTGGGCGAACCAGAAGCGGATCCTCCCCTGCGACTCCGGGTCGGAGAGCCCGCGTCGCACCCGGTCCGCCTCGTCGCGCCCGCAGCCGGTCATGATGTCGACGATGTCGATGATCTGCTCGTGGAAGACGACGACTCCGTACGTCCCCCTCAGCGGCTCCTCCAGGTCCGGGTGCGGATAGCGGGCGGGCGCCCGCCCGTGCCGCGCCTCGATGAACGGCCGCACCATGTCGGCGGCGACCGGGCCGGGTCGGAAGAGCGAGATGTCGACGACGAGATCGTGGAAGGTCGCGGGCTGGAGGCGCCCGACCAGGTCCCGCTGGCCCGGCGACTCGATCTGGAAGCAGCCCAGCGTCTCGGTGGACCGGACGAGTCGGTACGTCGCCGGGTCGCCCTGCGGTACGGCGTCGAGGTCCAACGGGGCCCCCGTCGCCCGCTCCACCTCCGCCGCGGCGTGCGCCATCGCGGACTGCATCCGCACGCCGAGGACGTCGAGCTTGAGCAGCCCGAGGTCCTCGACGTCCTCCTTGTCGAACTGCGACATGGGGAGCCCTTCGCCGCTGGTCGGCATGACCGGCGTACGGGCCAGGAGGGAGGCGTCGGAGAGGAGTACACCGCACGGGTGCATGGCGACTCCGCGCGGCAGGGCGTCCAGCGCCTCCACCAGCTCCCAGAGGCGCCCGTACTTCTCCTGCTCCCCCGCGAGCTGCCGCAGCTCGGGCAGCTCGGCCAGGGCCGCGCGGGCGTCGCGGGCGCGGATGTGCGGGAAGGACTTGGCGATCCGGTCGATGTCCGCCGGGTCCATGGACAGCGCCGCACCCACGTCGCGGATGGCGTGCCGGACCCGGTAGGTCTCGGGCATCGCCACGGTCGCGACCCGCTCGGTGCCGAACCGGCCGATGATCGCGCGGTAGACCTCGAGCCGGCGCGCGGACTCCACGTCGATGTCGATGTCGGGCAGCACCGAGCGGCGCTTGGACAGGAAGCGCTCCATCAGCAGCCCGTGCTCGACGGGGTCGGCGTGCGCGATGCCGAGGAGGTGGTTGACCAGTGAGCCGGCGCCGGAGCCCCGCGCGGCGACCCGGATCCCCATCCCCCTTACGTCGTCCACGACCTGAGCGACCGTCAGGAAGTAGGAGGCGAAGTTGTGGTGGGCGATGATGTCCAGTTCCCGGTGCATCCGGTCCCAGTAGTCGCGGCGTCCGGCATAGCCGCGCAGCACCATGCCCGCCGCCGCCCGGGAGGCCAGGGCGCGCTGCGCGGTGCGGCGGCCGGCCCCGACGAGGTGCGGCTCGGGGAAGTGGACGGTCCCGATGCCGAGGTCGCCCTCGGGGTCGACGAGGCACTCGGCGGCGGTGGCCTGCGTCTGTTCGAGCAGGCGGTGCGCGGTGTCGCGGCGGAAGCCGGCGGCCTCGACGACGCGTTCGGCGGCGCCCAGCATGGCAGCCGGGTCCTTGAGCCAGGCCTCGCCGCTGTCCAGCTCGCGCCGCGGGTCGACGGGGACGAGGCGGCGGGCGGCGTCCAGGACGTCGGCGACCGGGCCCATCCCGGGGTCGGCGTACCGGACGGCGTTGGCGAGGACCGGTCGCACGCCGTGTTCGGCAGCGAAGCCGACGGTGCGCGCGGCCAGCCGGAGGGAGCCGGGGCCGGTGCCCTGACGGCCGTGCCACACGGCTTCCAGGCGCAGGGCGTCGCCGTAGCCCTCCCGCCACGGCACGAGCAGCTCCGCGGCCCGGTCGGGGCGTCCGGCGGCGAGTGCGCGGCCGACGTCCGAGTCGGGGCCCAGCAGGACGGTCAGCCCCTCGGCGTGGTTGTCCGCCCGGGGCAGCAGGGCGGGCCCCTCACCGGCCTGGGCTGCCGTAACGATTCTGCAGAGGTCGGCCCAGCCGGCCGCACCGTCCCGGGCGAGGAAGGTAGCGCGCGGTGTCGACTCGTCGACGAAGGCACCACCGCGGACCGGGGTACGCCGCCTCTCCCCGCGCTCGGGCTCGCCCACCGCGAGCTCGACCCCGAACAGCGGACGGACGCCCGCCTTCGCACAGGCCTTGGCGAACCGGACCACACCCGCGACGGTGTCCCGGTCGGTCAGAGCGAGGGCGTCCATGCCCCGCTCGGCGGCACGCTCGGCCAGCCGCTCCGGGTGCGAGGCCCCGTACCGCAGGGAGAACCCGGAAACGGTGTGCAGATGCGTGAACCCCGGCACCCGCACCTCCCGCACTCGTGAGCCCCTGACCGGACTCTCGAACATTAGTTCCCAACTGCCCCACCACCACCATAGACCAATTTTCGAACAAGCGTGCTACATCCATTCGGGCCCGTCCCACCTGCGCAAACACCGTGCGGCCCGGATCGTGGGGGCATGACGCAGACAGCCGGAGCCGACGCCCCGCGAACGTCCTTTCTCGACGAGGTGAAGGACGCGGTGACCCCGCGGGCGACGCTCCTGGTCATCGGCGTGATCGCTCTCCAGCTGCTCTTCATCGCCTCGTACGTGGGCGCGCTGCACGACCCGAAGCCGAAGGACGTGCCCTTCGGAGTCGTCGCGCCGCCGGCGGTGGCCGGACAGGCCGTGAGCCGGCTCGGGCAGCTCCCGGGCGAGCCGCTGGACCCGCGGGCGGTCTCCGACGTGGCCACGGCCCGCCGGCAGATCATGAACCGCGACATCGACGGCGCCCTGGTGATCGACCCGTCCGGCAGCACCGACATCCTGCTGGTCGCCTCCGGCGGCGGTACGGCCCTCGCCAGCACGCTGGGCACGCTCACCACCGCCCTGGAGCGGAGCCAGGGGCGCACGGTCCGGGTCGTCGACCTGGTGCCGGCCTCCGAGCACGACTTCGACGGGCTCTCGTCCTTCTACGTGGTCGTCGGCTGGTGCGTCGGCGGCTATCTCGCCGCGTCGGTCCTGGCCATCAGCTCGGGAGCACGGCCCGCCAACCCGCGCCGCGCGGTGATCCGGCTCGCCGTGATGGCGCTCATCGCGATCGTCGGCGGACTCGGCGGCGCGGTCATCATCGGCCCGATCCTGGGCGCCCTGCCCGGCAGCGTCTGGGCCCTGTGGGGCCTGGGCGCGCTGACCACGTTCGCGGTCGGCGCGGCCACGCTCGCCCTGCAGGGGATCTTCGGGATCGTCGGCATCGGGCTGGCCATCCTGCTGATCGTGATCGCGGGCAACCCGAGCGCGGGCGGCGCCTTTCCGCTGCCCATGCTGCCGCCCTTCTGGAAGGCGATCGGACCGGCCCTGCCACCCGGCGCCGGCACCTGGGCGGCCCGCTCGATCGCCTACTTCAAGGGCAACGACATGACGGCCTCGCTGCTGGTGCTCTCCGCCTGGGCCGTGGTGGGCAGCGTGGTGACCCTGCTGGCGGCGTCCCTGCGCAGGAAGCACCACGCCCCGGCCGAGGCGTCCCCCCGGGCGGCGTGACGGACCCACGGCGGCCCGGGTCCCACGAACGCGGAAGTCCCGCCCCCACAACCGGTGGGGGCGGGACTTGACGGGTGGGGCGTCAGCCGATCTGGGCACCGAAGGCCGACAGTGCCTCGGTGACCGGCTGGAAGAAGGTCTCGCCACCGGAGGTGCAGTCGCCGCTGCCGCCCGAGGTGAGGCCGATGGCGGTGTCGCCGGCGAAGAGCGAACCGCCGCTGTCGCCGGGCTCGGCGCAGACGTCGGTCTGGATGAGGCCGTTGACGATGTCGCCGTTGCCGTAGTTCACGGTGGCGTCCAGGCCGGTGACCGTGCCGTCGTGCACCTGGGTCGTCGAGCCGCTGCGGGTCACCTTCTGGCCGACGGTCGCGTCGCCCGCCTTGGTGATGGCCTGCGCGGAGCCGTTGTACAGGTCGACCTCGCTCGGGTGGGCGACGTCCGCGGTGTACTTCACCAGACCGAAGTCGTTGTCCGGGAAGCTGGACTGCTCGTTGGTGCCGATCTGGTTGCCGCTGGAGTCCGACCAGGTCGAGATCGACTCCGTGCAGTGCCCGGCGGTGATGAAGTACGGCTGACCGTCCTTGACCACGTTGAAGCCGAGCGAGCAGCGCCCGCCGCCGCCGGTGATCGCGTCACCGCCCGCGACGAAGGGCTTGAACTCCCCCTTGGTGCGCTGGAGTTCGGCCTTGGCGCCGAGGCCGTCGACGACCTTGCTCAGCTTGGCCCACTCGGCCTTGGAGACCGTGCGGTCCGCGGTGACGACGACCTTGTTGGTGGCCGGGTCGGTGGCCCAGGAGGTGCCGGGGATCGTCGCGTCCTGCTTCAGCGTCGTGCGGGCGCCCTTCAGCTCGGCGAGGGAGTTCTCCACGACTCTGGCCTTCGCGCCGGCCTCCTGCACGGTCTTCGCGGTGGCCTCGTCGAGCACGTTCACGACGAGGTGCCTGGCCTTCGCGTCGTAATACGTTCCCGCCGCGTCGGCGCCCAGGTCCTTGCCGAGAGCCGAGGCGAGCTTTCCGGCCGCCGTGATCGACAGCGCCCGCGGGGCCGGGGTCGGCGCCGGCTCGCTCGCGTTCGCAGTCTGGAAGGTGACTCCCGCGGCGACCAGTGCGGCGATGCCCGCACCTGCCACGGCGGCACGCCGCCCGGGTATGCGTCGGTGCTTCAACTCACGTCCTCCTGTGGGGGGTCGGCCGAGGAGGTTGTGGGGACCTCCTGGACCGGAAGGCGTACGGCGATGAACCCGGCACACCGTAAAAAGCCGCGTTCATGCCAACGGTGCGGCGCCCACTATTCCGAGGCGGACTGGGAGCACACAAGGTCGACTTCAGGACGCGCGTACGACAACGGACGTGCGCTCCCTACGCCCTGACTCTGCGTGGTCTCGCCACGTGGGTTCGGAGTGCAAACACTGGGAGCGATCACTCTTTGTGCAGCGGGTGAGGTCTAGTCCTGTCTTGTTTTCGACCCCGCACTGTCCGATTCCACTCCGCCCGCGGCGGGCCGGAGTTGCTCCTGCACCGGTTGCTGCGGACCTTCCGGAGCCGGCCGCTCCACCACCTCCCGGGGCTCCGTGCCCGGCTGCGGTGCGGGCGGCGGTGCGGGTTGTCCGCTCTGTGCGCGTTCCAGGAACCGCAGGAGTTCGACGGGGAAGGGCAGGACGAGGGTGGAGTTCTTCTCGGCGGCGA
>NZ_JBVHPY010000003.1:502088-520059 GCF_055567695.1 Streptomyces sp. NPDC026417 | reverse complement strand
GCCCCCGATACTGGCCCCTCCTCGAACAAACACCCACCCCCCATAACCCGCCAACGAGGGGCACCGTATCCTCCACCGACCCACCACCCAGAAACTCTCAAGTCCCCCTCCACCAACCCTGAACACACCACCCCTGACACACCCCTGACACCCTGGGCGAAGAGGCCGGATGCCGAAGCTGCACGGCGGAGTGTTCGTGGGTCTGCCGAGCTGTTTCCGGGATGGCCGAAGTCCGATGCGCCGGGGCGCCTCAGTGGTGGGCGTGCCGGGGTCATTGCGGAGACGACGCACGGCGCCGAGGGGCCTGGCCTCCTCCACGTCCCCCGACGGAGTGATCACGCCGGACGGACAAGGCACCTTGCGGCCACCGCCGCCGCTTGCGTCGCTGACGCTCGCCCGGACTGGGCGGAGCCTCGCCGCGTGCGAACCGGTGAGGGCCGACGAGGGCCGGACAGGGGAGGCCGGGGCCGATCAGGGGTGGCGCTCAGCCCGCGCCACCGGTCATCGCTCCGGTTGCAGGCCGCCCAGGTCCGCCGCGCGCTGCAGAGCCGGTACGAACTCCGGTTGCGCCTGCAGGACGAGAATCGCCACGGGCTTGGCACCGCGCCGTTCCAGCTCGAACCGGTGGAAGGTGAGCAGGGGGGACAGATTCGACATGTGCCGGAGCTCGACGATCCGGTCCCAGGGCAGGACGTGCTTGAACTGACCGAACAGGCCCGTGACGGCAAGGCCACCCGTATGGATGTGACACACGCGTATCCCGAGCCGCGCGGATACCCGACTCCACGCGGCCCGCAGCGCGACAAGGCCGAGGATCACGCCCGCTGAGATCAGGCCTTTGGAAAGCGCGTCGTCCGGCCTCTTGATGATCAGAAACCCCAGGAAGACGAGAAAGAAAAGAATGGTGAGCCGCCGGAACATCTGCAGAAGTCCCCCGGCGGCGCCCGCTATCGGGTAAGTCCCACGTCTTTCCCCCAGCTCCGCTCCCCTGCCACCGCGCCCCACGGTCCGCCCCCTCGTCACACCCGCCCCGACCCGATCGGACGGTACAACTATCCGCGTTTTGCTCGGGTGTTGACAAGACGACGACTCCCGCGGAATGCCCCGCTTCCATAGTGGCGGCACGCGAAGCGCGGTGGGTGTCCCGGAAGGGGTCGGTCAGGGCAGTACCTCGACGTACCCGTCGCTGCCGTGCACGCGAATCCGCTGCCCGTCCCGGATCAGCCGAGTGGCTTGGTGCACGCCCACGACGGCCGGCAAGCCGTACTCCCGGGCGATCACCGCGCCATGCGTCATCAGGCCGCCCACTTCCGTCACCAGGCCCGCGATGCCGACGAACAAAGGCGACCAGCTCGGGTCCGTGAAGGTCGTGACCAGGATGTCGCCCGCTTCGAGATCGGCCTCGGCCAGATCGAGGACGACGCGGGCCCGTCCCTCGACGGTCCCGGCGGAGACCGCCAGACCGGTCAGGGCGCCGGCCGGCACGTCGTCACGCCGGTAGGCCCCGGTGACGGCCTCTCCATCCGATGTGAGTACCCGTGGCAGTGCGAGTGCGTGGTACGCCCGGAACGCGTCCTTGCGCTGCTGGAGGAGTTCGTCATCCACCTGGTGCGACCGTACGACGTCGTGGAGTTCCTGGAACGTGAGGTAGAAGATGTCCTCCCGCTCGCGAAGCACGCCGGCTCCCACGAGGCGCTCGGCCTCCCGCAACAGGGCCTGCTTGTAGAGGAAGTACCGGCTGATGATGCCGTACTTGGGGTACTCCCGGTACCCGATGAAGGTGCGGACGCGGTCGATCATCCGCTTGGTCTCGTCGGCCTTCCGGTCCCCGTCCGGCAGGGCGCGGAGGCGGGAGAGCACCTCCTGCTCCTTCTCCTGCGCCTTCCGCAGCCCCTGTTCGAACCGCCGCTCGGCGGCCCCGGGCTCGAAGTTGCGGACGTTGTCGAGGATCGCGGGCACGAGCGTGCTGGGGCGCTCACGCCAGCGTGGCCTCGTGATGTCGATCTCGCCGACGCAGCGCATGCCGTACCGGTCGAGATAGGCCTCGATGGCGTCGCGGGCTTCGCCGCCGCCCGCGACTTCGGTCAGCTCGTCCAGGAAGTCCTCGTCCTCGACGCCCTGCAGGAATGCGACTACCTCCGGATGCGGGCGGATCGCGTCGGCGACGTCCATCAGTTCCAGACCCATCTCCGAGGTGACGTTGTCGGGGGCGGACAGCGTGAGCGTGTCGGCCGCGTTCTTCTCACCCAGCCATGCGCCCAGCTTGTCGTTGAGCCACCACGTGGCCTCCATCCCCGCCATGATCGCCTGGAGGTTCAGTGGATCACCGAGGACTCGTTTGTGCTCCTCGAAGGCGTTCAGCAGGAAGTCGAACAGAGCAGGTCCGGTCTTCGTGCGGATGTCGCGCTCCAGAGCGGCGATGGACTCCTGGCTGCGCTTGATCAACCCGGCAACGACGACCGGATCGGTCTCGACAGGGGTGGGCGCAGCACCGGCCGGTGGCCCGAAAGGGCCTTCGTCCGGGAGCAAGGGGACGAAGTCGTCGCGGTTCAGGACGGTCTCCAGAGCATCCCTGACCAGTGGATCGCCCTTACCCATGACGTCCAGGAGGCCGGCGCGGCTCGCGGGCGAGGTCAGGCGCCTGGTGACATCGACGAACAACCTCCCCCCGGCCGCGTGCATCGGCACCATGGCCGTCAACTGCCACATGGAGAGCCCCAAGGGCTTCATGGGGTCGGTCATCATCTGCTGGTGGCCCACGGAGACATACACGTGATTCTCCCGGTCGTCGGCCTCCGGGACGGGGAACAGCGTCGTGATCGGCCGACTCTGCACGATCCGGAAGCCATCGTCGCTCAGGCACCACTCGATGTCCTGCGGCCGGCCGAAGTGCTTCTCGATCCGCCGTCCGAGCCGCACGAGCTGCAGGACCTCCACGTCCGACAACGCCGGCTGCTCCTGGTGCCGCGGATCGACCGTGACTTCCTGGGTGCCGCCGGTCGGGAGAGCGTGGACGGCGCGCTGTTTGGCGGCGATCGTCCGCGCGATGACTTCACCGTCTCGCACCTGGTAGACGTCCGGGTTCACCAGGCCGGAGACCAGCGCCTCGCCGAGGCCGAAACCGGCGTCCACGGTGGCGACCTTCCGGTTGCCGGTGACGGGGTCGGCCGTGAAGAGGATGCCGGCCGCGCGCGGGAAGACCATCCGCTGGACGACCACGGCCATGTGGACCGTACGGTGGTCGATGCCGTTGCGCTGGCGGTAGGTCACGGCGCGCTCCGTGAACAGCGAGGCCCAGCACCGGCTGACGTGCTGGAGGACGGCCGTCGGCCCCACCACGTTCAGGTACGTGTCCTGTTGGCCGGCGAAGGAGGCTGTCGGAAGGTCCTCTGCCGTCGCGCTGGACCGGATGGCATAGGGGTCCTGCTCCCCGGACTGGACGAGCGCTTGGGTGATGGCCGCCGCGACATCGTCCGGGACGGCGGTCTCCTCGATGCTCCGGCGAATCTGCTCGCTGAGGGTGCGGATTCCCTCCCGGTCGTCCGGGTTAAGGCGCGACAGCTGACCGAGCCGAACGTCGAGGGACGGGACCTCCGCCGTGATCCGCCGGAAGGCGGCTGTCGTCACGCAGAAGCCGCCCGGCACGTCGACGCCCTGCATCCTTGCCAGGGTGGCCAAGTGCGCGCCCTTGCCGCCAACGGCAGTGGCCTGGCACTCGTCGATCTCCTGAAGATCCAACACGTACTGCTCGATCACTGCGCCACCTCCGAGAAGCCCGTACTCCGTTGCACAGCCGTGACCGACCGAGTCCCCGGCGTTCCCAGAACCGTCGAGCACCTTGCCGGGCACATCCTTGTTCCTGTCGGCCTTCCAGCCGATGAGGCGGGCCGCCGGTCCACCCTCCTGGACGGCGCGCCTGCCGGCACCTCCGCCCCGGGTTCGCCCGACCGCACGGTCGGCCCCACCCCTGATCCGACGGCTCCGCCCCTCCTGGACGTCGACGACAACACACGCACGCAGTGCCCCATTTCCGCAGGTTGTGGCTTCGGCCGACGATTCTGCGCTCCGACCCGGGGCTTGCCGCAAGCCCCCCAGCGCGCTATAACTTGAGAGCGGCAAGGAGAGTGCTCTCCTTGCCTTTCTCTTTGCCGCCCGCGGTGCGGGCACGAGGCCTGGCGGGTCGGCCGTGGCGCAGAAGCATCGGTTCGCCGTCAATCAGTCGAGGCGCTTGCCGGCGGACCCGGTCGGTCGGATTCCTGGCTCAGCGAACCTCGTCGCTCTTCGACCCAATGCCTCTGCCCCTGGCCGGAGTTCCGTCCGGGGCGAACGCGTCATGGAACGTGAAGGCGTGCGGCGCCGGGCCCCGGTTGTCGAGGTCTTCAAGCCTGGAAACCCCGTCCTGCCAGGTGGGTGTCACGCCGTCGGGGACCCACCAGAACACGTAGTTCGAGTGTCCTGTCCTCTCGAACCAGTCGTAACGCCTGTTCAGCGCCTCACGGTGCAGACCGGTGTAGATGGCGTCGAAGGCGGGGCCCAGGTCGGTCCAGAGCGAGAGGGTCGCGGCCAGGGCGGTCGTCTCCACCGTACGGCCCTTGTCGTACCAGGTCGGGACGGTGAACTCCCCCCATGCACCCCAGTCCGCCTCGAAAAGCATGCCCCGGTCGCCGTCCGCCGCTTCCGCGTGTGCGAGGTGTCCGGGGTGCTGACCGATCTTTTCGTAGACCGCCTCGCCAACGTCGTAGAACTCGTGCGTGAGAGGTGTGGGATCGGCGAGAGGTGACTTCAGGACGCTGAACGTGTACAGCGCAAGGTGAGGCATGCGTCTCTCCCTGGTAGGGGCTGCCTGGTGTGGACCCGGCTCGGTGGCTGCGCGTGGCGCGCAAGGGTTCGTAGGGCGTGACCACCTCGTTCCGTCGCGGCCGGCTCAGCCCGAAGGAACCTTCGCGACGGTGGGCGATCGCCGAGGACCAGGTGAAGGTAGCTGCCGCTGCGGGCCCTGTCGAAGTTGCGTTTTGGCCGTTCAAGTGGCCTCTCATACCGGTCATTGCGGGGCCGGGGGCCTCTGACGGGCGGGGCAGGCTGCGGGTACGAATCGGTGCACTGCAGGCCGCGCGCGGTCGCATGTCGGTCGCGGTCCGGACCAGGTGCTGCAATCATCTGTCGTGCCCTGTGCAAGGGCCCGGCATTGGGGGAACGCGTTCATGCGATACGGGATTCACGCCGCCTTCGGGACGGCAGTGCTTGTGATCACCTCCGCGACCGGCTGCTCAGACGCGGGCACTCAGGGCACCGCAGGGGCACCGTCCGAGGCCCGGACCGCTGTCTCGGCTACCGCGCCGGCCCCGTCGCCCACGGACCTGACGGAGATCATCAGCACGTCCCGAACCACATTGATGGACGCGGCAGGCGACGACCTCGCCGACTCCACGGCACTCATGCTGGTCGAGGCATGGCCGTCCGGTGCCGCTTTCGCCTGGGAGAGGAGCGATGGGCGGCTGTGCTACGCAGTCGTCAACGGGGCCACCATGCAGACACGGGCCTGCGCCGCTCATCCCGTGGACCCGCCCGTCGCTTCACCCAAGGGCCTCCACGCCATGAGCGTGCTGTGGACCGACGGTTGGGTGCGCCTGATCGGCGCCGACCACGCGCAGGTGAACTCGGCCACCTGCAACGGAAAGCCGGTGAAGCTCCGTCGGGTCGGCACGGTCGCGGACGGAGCGCGCACACTGTATTCGGCGTGGTTCCCGACCGCTGTGAAGGGCACCGTCACGGTGTCTCTGCAGCACGACGGCAGGCTCTCCAAGTCGGCGCTTCCGCTGGGCGACGCCGGTGACCTCACCTGCCGGGCGGATCAGAAGTGAAAGGGAGCCCCGCTTCCGGAGCGTCCCTGAGTTCACCCGGCTCGACGTCCGCAGGCGATGGGCTCTCCAGGGCGCGCCGAATTAAGAGGCGGCGCAGGGCAGTTGGCTCGTATGCTTCCGGACGGGACGGGGCTCGTAGCGCAGTGGCTGTCGCGCCTTCACGGCATGTAGGAGGACGCCGGTTCGAATCCGGCCGGCCCCGTCCCACCCTGTGCGTCACGGCCACCACCCGCTCCGGTCCTGGTGGTCGGCCGGCACGTCAACGGCCCGCCGGTCACTTCAGCGGCACGGCGCGGCCGCCGAGTCCGAACGGGTCTTCCCCCGGCATGCTCCGGCACCCGCTCCGCTCTACTCCCCCTCCGTGGCGCCGAACTTCCGCAGCGCCTCGCTGATGTTGGCACGATAGGTCCGCAGCGCTCGCAGCCCGGCTTCGTAGCGGCTCCGGTGCCGTGCGATGTCGGCCGTCTGCTTCTCGGCTCGTACGGCGTGCCAGATCTCTGCGGTGTGGTGGCGTCGCTTGCAGGTCACATCGGCGACGGCAGTGGCCCGTTCCTCCTGCGTATGGCGGGTGTTGCCGTCGCTGCCCCGGGTCCAGCCTTCGTCCGTGTACGCGGCGATGGGGTCGGGGTAGCGGGTCAGCCCCTCCCCCGCCACACAGCGGGACCACTCGTCCCAAGCGGCGCGGAGCCGTCGGTCGTTCCTGGCCGCCTTGTCGACTGCGATCGACCGTGTGCCGGCGTAGAGCCAGTCCCGTTCGAGGTCGACGCCGCGCATGAGCCGCCGGCTCGCCTCGGCGTTGCAGGCGGGCCAGTCCGCGTACTCGGCGTTGGTCATACGGCGCCCGTTGGCCTGGACACCCGGACGTTCGGCGGGATCCCAGCCGTACCCCCAACGGCGGGCGGAGTCGAGATCGAGAGCTCCGTAGTCGGTGCTGACCGCGGTGGCGACGATGGGATCGCTGGGGTAGCGGGGATCGAGCGGGAAGTCCCGGTGACCGTGCCCGGCCATGCACTGTCGGACCAGCAATCCCGACGCACGCCGGTATCGCTGGAAGTCCCGAGGCGTGTAGTCGTAGCGGTCGACCGGCAGGGGCCCGAGGTCGGACGCCGCGCGGACGATCTCCGGGGGTTCCGGGGTCGAGGCGCAGAACGCCGCCAGCACCGTCACTCCGGCCACGACCCCGAGCCGTATTCCCCGTCTTGTCATGACCAGCGATGCTGCTAGCGGCACGCAGGTGGCGTGGTGGGAGGTGGGCCGCCTGCGACCTCTCCGCTGAGGTGAACCCCTGCATCCCTCACGCCCGTGACACCCAAGGGCAGGTGAGGTGACCCGCCCTACGCACGAACGGCGGTGATGAGCAGCCCGTTCTGCGCCGTGATCTTCAAGGTCCGCCCGTCCCAGGTCACCGGCAACGGAAACGCAGTGGTGTCCACCGGCGAGCCCTCGTCGACAGGGCCGGAGGCCGCGTCCTCCCCCCACTTCAGGGTGAGCGAGGCGCTGTCCCCTACCGTGCCCGGTAGGCCGGTACCGGCCCAGACGTTCTCCGAGTCACGCTCGTTGACCGTCACCACGAGCCTGCCGTCGGTGAGTTCGTACGATCCCGTGAGGTCGCCGTCATCGAGGCTCCACGTACGTCCTGTGATGCTGATCCGCGCGTACTCGTCGTTGGCCTGTCCCTTCGGGGTGAAGGAAAGATTCCACGGTCCCCGTGCGAAGGCCGCGACAGCCGCCCCTGTCGCGGTGGGACGGCCTGGTCCGTCTCCCGCCGCACTCGCGGCCTCCTCGTCCGTCTGCCCGCCGCACGCCGTGACCGCGAGGGACAGCAGGCCGAGGCCCCCGTACTTCAGCGCGTCCCGCCTGCCGATGATCTTCTGTAACCGCCCGAATTCCCTGAGCACCATGTCATCCCCCTGTCTGTGTGTACGACCACGCACCGCCCGATCGCCGATCCGGCGCGACTCCGCCCGTGGGCAGAGCGTCGGTGTTCCGGGCTGGGGCAGCGAGGTCGTCGGACGTATGCGGCGAAGGATCCTCGAACTCCGCCGTCCGGTCCCGCCCGATCCCTTCCTCGACGAGAGCCAGAGTCTGATGCATGGCGACGTGGCCCTGCAGCGGTTTCCCCATATTCGGGACGAATGTGCTCGTCCCCTGGGTCGGAGCATCGCCGGAGGCGGCTCCGTCGCGCGGGCTCGCCACAGGAACGCGACCGCGCGTCCACTGGCGGCCACCCGCATCCGGGAATGATCGTGGCCCCGCCTCGCGTTGCCACGACCATGACTACGAATGGGGCGGGGCCCGAGGTTCTGCGATACACCGCTTTCTCCAGCGCACCCGAAGGCGGGAACCTCGCCGGCGTCGTACTGGACGCGACCACCTTGGACGACAGCGACATGCTGGCCATCGCGGCCGACCTCGGATACTCGGAGTCCGCGTTCCTGACCGCACCTCCGGAGGGCCTCGGCGGCCAGGACGGCCGGGCGTACAGCATCCGCTACTTCAGTCCCAAGGCCGAGGTCCCGTTCTGCGGGCACGCCACCGTGGCGGCCGCCGTTGCGCTCGCCGAGCGGATCGGCTCCGGGGAGCTGGTGTTCGCCACGCGCGCCGGCACCGTGCCGGTGGAGGTGGCCGAGGAGAGCGGGACGCTCAGGGCCACGCTCACCAGCGTCGAACCGCACATCGAGCAGATCGCCGACGCCGAGCTCGGTGAGGCACTCGCCGCGCTCGACTGGCCGGCCACCGATCTCGACCCGGCCTTCCCGCCCCGTATCGCCTTCGCCGGGGCCCGCCATCTCGTTCTCGCGGCGGCGACGCGGGCTCGCCTCGCAGATCTCGCGTACGACTTCGCGCGCCTCGAAGCACTGATGCACCGCTTGGACCTGACCACGGTCCAGTTGGTGTGGCGCGAGTCGGCAACCGTCTTCCACGTTCGCGACCCCTTCCCCGTCGGGGGCGTCGTCGAGGACCCGGCGACCGGTGCCGCGGCGGCCGCGTTCGGTGCGTACGCCCGCGAACTCGGCCTGGTCCCCGAGGACGCCGTCCTCACCCTGCACCAAGGCGAGGACCTGGGCCGCCCCGGCGAGCTCACGGTGACACTGCGCGCGGGCGACTCGCGGGTGCGGGTCAGCGGCGCGGGAACTCGCATCGGCTGAACAGCGGGCGATGCCGGTGGTGCAGGCACGGGTCTCACCAGTGGTCACACGGCGTTCCCGGTCACGGGTCGGACGAGCCGACGTGCTGTCCTGAGGCGCGCCTCAGGACAGCCGGGTCCGCCGTCGCGGCCGGATGCCTGCCGACGGGCCGGAGCGTCAGTGGGCAGCGCCGAGCCGAGCCTCGTACTGGTCCATCCGTCGGCGCCCGAATCGCACGAGGAGATATCCGCCGCCGCCGACGACCAGCAGGCCGACGATCGCGAAGACGATGCCGGCAGTGGGATGGCCGGTCCCCGCGAGCAGGAGTCCGAGGGCGAGGTACAGGAGCACCACGACGGCCAGGCCCATGGGCCAGGTTCGCCGGGTCCGATGCTGGCGCCAGTGCACCAGAGCGAGGGGTTGCCGGCGTTGGACGGGATCCTCGGGGACCTGACGACGTGCCGCCATCCGCTCCAGCGCCGGGAGATCGTCCACGTCGACGTTTCCGCCGATGACCCGCGCCTGCCTGCGGCGACGGAGGACCAGGGAACCGGCACCGAGTGCGAATGCGGGTGCCACACCGATCCAGGTCACCCATCGCGAGTAGTCCGCGGACAGACTCCGCAGCACCCATGCGACCGCCAACAGCAGGCCGTACAGCCACCATTGTTTCGCCAGGTGGCGCTTGACCACTGGCGCCTCCGTCGCGCCTCCCGACGCGGGCCCACGCCCCTCCGTGACGGTTCGCCGCTCGGCCCTCGACATGACGTAGCCCCCAATGCCGTGGATCAGCTCGGTTTCCCCCGCGGATACCCGCACTGCGCGGCAACAGGCGCGCCCTGACGTGAAGAGCATCAGGCCCGGGAGCCGCGGTCGATCGACACGGCGAGAGGCACACGCGGCACGACGTATCGGCGGGCGCTCACGCGAACGCCCGCCGATCTCAGTTCACATGCCGGTGTGCCGTGTCCGTCAGCCCAGGAGTTTCACTGCCTGGTAGTACGTCCACGCCGTGCTGTCGCAGGTGGTCTTCGTGGCGCCGGTGTAGCGGGCGCACACGCGCTTGAGGTCCTCGTACAGGGCGCTGTCGACGCGGGGCTTGTTGGCGGTGAAGGTGCCGGCGGCCTTGTAGTTCCGATAGCCGAAGTCATGCCGTGCGCAGGAGGTGCTGAACGGGAAGCCGAGAGGGTTGTCCGGCGAGCTGGAACAGTAGTCGGTCGACCAGTCGAACCCGTAGGCCGACCAGGCGGATTGGTTGGCTCGGGCGGCGGTCCAGGCGCTGTAGCTGGACGCGCTGGTCTGCGTCCAGTTGGCGAGCACTTGCGCCTTGTCGGCGGGTGCGGCGTCGGCGGTTGCGGCTCCGGCGATGACAGTGGTGACGGCCAACGCCGAGGCGGCGAGTCCGGTGGCGAGTCTGCGGTGCATTCCCACACCTCCACGAGGCTGCGGTCCACTTAGACCGCAGGTTCATGTCAAAATGATGCGCACCCCGACGGCCCCTCACACCTCGCACACCCCCATAGGTTCATGAACTCCCTTGGCACGCGAGGAAGAGTGGAGTTCGCACCGGGCAATCGCTACTGAGGGAACGTCAACTCATAGGCATACGGGGACCGTTGACGGACAATAGGGTCGCCGACGTCACCGCAGGGGCATTCCAACCCTGGCGGGAGCACGAGTGTCATGTTCGACGTTCGGGGGGTGATGGCAGGAGGGTCATCGCGACCGCGTGGCGCAGCAGGTCGACTCACCAAGAAGAGCACGGTCGCAGCGAAATCCCCTGTCTGCCGACTCTCGCCGCCCGGACAGCGCTAGCGTCGGATGCCATGATCGTATGGCTCAACGGGACTCACGGTGCCGGCAAGACGACGACCAGTGCACTCGTGCAGCAACTGCTCCCTGATGCGAGGGTGTTCGACGCCGAGAAGGTCGGCGAGACCCTCATGGACATCACGCCTGGACTGCCCGGCCCCGGCAAGGACAACTTCCAGCACTGGCCGCCGTGGCGGCCGCTCGTCGTCGAGACCGCCCGCCGCGTACTCGACTACACCGGCGGCACCCTGGTGATGCCCATGACCGTCCTGGTGGAGCAGTACTGGCACGAGATCAGCACCGGCCTGGCACAACACGCCATCCCGGTGCGGCATTTCGTCCTGCACGCCGACCAGGGCACCCTTCGACAGCGCATCGAGAAAGACGCGGTTCTCGGTCCCTCCTCGTTCCGCCTCGCCCACCTGGAGCCCTACGCCGAGGCGGCCCGCGCATGGCTGCACCGCCGGGCCGAGGTCATCGACACCACGCACCTCACGCCCGCCCAGGCGGCCCTTCGGATCGCAGAGGCCGTGAAGGGATGAGGTCTGGGGCATGCACGCCCTTGCGGGGCGAGTGGGTGACCGGCACGCGGATCAGTCGTCGCCGTCAGCCGGATCATCCGGGGGCCGGCTCCACCGAGACCACGGCTGTCAGTTCTTCACCGATGTCGCCCCGGACCAGAGCGGGCTCCACAGGCCTCGGCAGTCGCCACGCCCTCCCCGAAACCCGTCGAGGCCCCAGGGAGTTGCCCCTGGGGCCTCACACGGCACAATCCGGCCTCGTCAGACCGTCTTCTCAAGCTTGGCGACCTGGGCCTCGATGACCGCGGCCGGCACCTCGGGGGCCTTGGTGCCGAGGGCGTTCATCGCGTAGAACACGACCAGGGTCGAGCCGCTGCGCACGACGGTGTAGCTCACCGGGATCTTCTGGCCTTCGATGTTGCTCGTCATCGAGTACGCGACCGCTTCGTCACCGAGGTCGGGGGCCGTGAGCGGCTTGACACCGGTGTACTGGTAGTCGGTGTGCTCGTAGGAGGTGCACTTCTCGCTCTGGGTACGCAGGTCGGCGACGACCTTCTTGGCGTCCGCCTCCTTGTGGGCGAGCAGGCCCATCCGCAGCAGGGTGGCGTCGGTCTTGTCGAGTCCGTTCAGTGAACGGGACACACGCGCCGCGGCGTCGGGCTCGGTGCCGAGCAGGAACATGTCGGCGATGGCCTGGCAGCTGGCGGGCTTCGCCGGCACGCTCACCTCGGGGATCTCGTCGTCGGGCGTGTTGCCGACGCGGTAGCCCTTCACGTCCGTCTTGGTGATCGCAGCCTTCTTCAACTGCGCCTCGGTGAGGGGCTTCAGAGCCTCCGGAGCGGCAGCCGACGCCTTGGCGGCGGGCTTCTTCGAGCCGCTGCCCTTGTCGTCGCTGTCCTGACCACCGCAAGCGGCCGTCGCGGTGAGCGCCGCCGTCACAGCGATACCGGCCATGACGCGTCCCAGAGCTGACTTCACTATCGTTCCCACCCTTTTGACATCCGTGGGCGCGTCCCCGATGACGGTCGCGCCGAGCCGATATCAAAGCCCACGACCAGCAGGCTTTACCAGTCCGTGAAGCGTTCTTGGCATAACGATCAGAGATCATCGGTTTGGTTGTACGGCAGGTGAGTGGCGCTCGCCACAACAGCTGCTGCCGACGCCCCCGTCACCGGCGACCGGTCGATGCTCAGGTCGGCCGGACCCGCGCGGGGCGGCGCGACGCGGGCCGCGTGACGAAACGTCGGGCGGCACGACGCGGGCCGCCCGACGAAACGTCGGGCGGCCCGGCAGCCGGACCACGGAGCGGTCAGAGGCCCGGAGGAACCGTCAGGCGGCGCTGCAGAGCGCGTCCGCGCGTGCCGGCTCCGCCGCGAGGGGCGCCGTGGCGCGCACCGCCCGCGCGAGAGCTACGGGCGCCGTGGCCGTGTCCCGCGACCGCTTCCGGGCGAAAACGACGAGACGCAGCACCGCGAATCGTGCGACACCTGCCAATGCGGAAGCGGACAGGTAGACCACCTGCTCGAGCACCGCACCGGGTGCCGGCACGAGCCCGTGCAGCACGATCATCGCCACGCAGGTCACCGCGTAGGCGCCGGCCGCGGACCCTGCGGACTGCGCATGCTGCCGCCGGGTCGCACCCCCGCCCCCGCTCCCGCCGAAGGTGAAGCGGGCATGCAGTTCGGTCGCGACGAGTGTGGACAGCGCCGTGATCAGGGCGTTGGCCAACACCCAGGGGATCCAGGCGCCGAGCGTCGCCACGGCGAAGCCGGCGGCGAGTCCGACACCGCCACCGCACAGAACGAAGCGCGCGAAAGAGGTGACGGTGCCTCTGATCGCCCGGTCCCGCCCATGCCCTGTCTCCACGATCCGGCCCCCCGGTCACCCGCCCCGTGAAACCCGGACCCACCGACCCCGGGGGGTCGCCTGTCCGGCGTTTCCTGTGCCAGAAACGCTACGTTGCGTTCAGGATGCCAGCAACGCATTTATGGCAGGTTTCGGCAGTACTGGCAGGCCAGGGGCCAAATATCGTTGCAATGAAACCGGCCTAACGCAACAGTTCCCGGTCGGCGCGTTGCAACGACTGAGGGTGAACGCTCTGCGGGGTCATGGAGGGCTCCACGCGAAGCGGCCGACCGCTCTCGCGGTCGGCCGCCGTCACCGCACCTGCCGTCAGGCGTAGGTCTCGAACTCCGCCACCTTCGGCGTAGCGCTCGAACTCGTGATCTCGAAGGTGACCTTCTTCAGCGAGGTGGACGCGAAGGAGACGGCACCCGCCCCGCTGCCGGAGGCCAGCACGGCCCCGGTGTCGGCGTTGAGTACGCGCCAGGCTCCGATGTTGCCCGCGGCACCGGAAGCCTCACGAATGTTGATCTTCGAGATGGCCGTCGCCGAGCCCCACTTGATCGAGATGGAGCCGGTCGAGCCGGCCGGCGACCAGAAGGTGTTCATGTCCCCGTCGCGGACGTTGCCGTAGCTGGTGCCGGACGCCTTGCTGGAACCGTCGGAGTCGGCGGCGATACTCAGGTTGGCACCGGTGGGCGTCGGCGTGGAAGGAACCGTCGGCGTGGCGGAGCCGGTGGGCGTGGGCGTCGAGGGTGCGGTCGGAGTCGGAGTCGGCGTCGTCGGCGCGCAGTTGCCGTCCGACACCTTCAGCCCGTTGTTGGCGCCGGCCGTCGCCGTCACGACCGACGGCACGCAGGCAGCGGCGTCGAGGCTGTAGGAGTAGGGGATGCTGACGGTCGTGTTCGACGTCGGGTTGGGGCCGGCGGGGTTGTTGTCCTCACCCGGCGCCGACCAGGTCACGTTGTCGAAGATGTTCCCGCTGACCTGCCAGTAGCCGGGCAGGTCGGTGTAGAAGGTGCCCAGGACGTCCTTGGAGTCCTTGAAGTAGTTGTTGTCGACCTTGGCCTTGCCGCCTGCGCGGGGGTTGATGCCGGACTCGTTCAGGCTCACGTAGTAGTTGTTGTAGATGTGTGCGGTGGCGCCGCGCAGCAGGGGCGTGCGGGAGTCGATGTTCTCGTACCGGTTGTGGTGGAAGGTGACCGGCCCGTTGGCGAGGTCGCTGTCGCTGGAGCCGACGAGGCCGCCGCGGCCGGAGTTGCGCAGAATGCTGTAGGACAGGGTTACGTATTTGGTGTTGTCCTTCATGTCGAAGAGGCCGTCGAAGCCCTCCGACTCGCCGCCCGAGGCGACCAGGGTGGCGTGGTCCACCCAGACGTTGTGCACATCGGTTTCCATGCCGATCGCGTCACCGCCGTTGGATGTCGGCGAGCCCGACTTCTTCACGTTCTGGACGGTGACGTTCTGGATGATGATGTTGCTGGACTGGCGGATGTGGATGCCTATCTGGTCGAACACGGCCCCACTGCCGACGCCCACGAGGGTGACGTTGCTGATGCCCTTGAGCTCGATCACGCCGGCAGCCGTGTTGCAACTGCCCGACACCTTGGCCGTGTTGCCGACCGTGACAGTTCCTTCGACCTGGATGGTGATCGGGGTGCTGACGCTGGCACGGTTGCACAGCGCCTCGTGGATCTGGGTGCCGGTGGTGGCCTTGACCGTCGCCCCTCCGGCGCCGCCCGTGGTGCCGCCGTTCTGGGTGGCGAATCCGGTCGCGCCGGCCGCCGCGGCCGACGCGGTGGGCATCGACAGGACCACGCCTGTCGCCGCCGCCAGGGCCAGGGTGCCGAGTGCCGCGGAAAGTCGCAGTGCGACTGGCTTTCTCATCATTGCCTCGTCTTTCGTCGGAACGTGCCGGGCGCCGCGCGGGACCGCGCCCCGTATGGGTCGACCGTTCGCCGAACCAGAAGTGCCATGTGCATGTCATGCACCGGGACGCCGGTCTCCGCCGGCCCGGCGCGGGTGCCACCTCACGCCGGTGCGACGAGAGGCCGTGCGGGTGTCGATCGGTGCGGGTGGAGCGACTGGGTCTCGGTAGCGTTCTGTTGCGTGGGCAGCACGGCCGTATGGGCACGCCGAGTGCGGCGACCGATCGAGCCGCACGCAGCCACCAGCCGTGCACCCGGAAAGCCGGAGCAGGCGCCTGGACCTTTCTCTTGCGCGGGTGCCCGTCACCGTGGCCACGGTGGCGGCCGGCGCGGCGCACCCGACCGCCCGGAGCACATCGTGGACTCCTTACACGCGGGTGCATTCGCGCGGCAGCCCGCGACCAGCGCAGAGCCGGATCGGTTGCGGCTCGTGCATTGCTCTCGGGCTGATACCGCTGCCCACTCCCCCCGCTACGACATGTCCGCACCGGGGAAAGCGCTTTCTCCGCGAGGATAGGGCGCCATCTCTGAGCTTGACAAGAATGTGAACACGGATCGCTCAGTGGAATCTTGTCCCGCCTGAGGCGACCCGTGTCCTCTAGCGCGATCACCCTGACAGGAGAGCTACCACCCAAAGCCTGCCTGTCCGTCTACTGTTCACGTAGACATCATTCTCCTACGTACATGAACCGCACTCACCGTCGGTCCATCCGCACCGGCAAGTCGCGGCCGCCCGCACGGGCGCGATGCGGCCGCGGTTCACCGCCCGCGGACAGCCTCCGGGCTTCCGGCAGTCGGCAGCGCGTGCAGTGCGCCGTGTGAGGCGGTGGCGAAGGCGGTGCGGCTGCCCGGTGCACAGGTGACGGCGAGGATCTGGCCGCCGAGGTCGAAGCCCTGCAACGACGAGCCGTCCGCCGCGTCGATGAGCTGCAGCCGGCCGTTCCAGCCGCCGGTGTAGACGACCGACCCGTCGGTGCACAGGGCGAACAGTTCCTCCCCGTCGGCGTGTTCGACACGCCAGAGCACCTCGCCGGTGGCACCACTGAGACAGTGCACGAGCCCCGCGGTGTCGCCGACGATCACCCTGTCCTGCAGGTGGACGGGCGGGGCCACGACCGGCGCGCCCAGTCTCGTCTCCCACAGCGAGGAGCCGTCGCTCGCGGCCAGGCAGTGCAGGCCGCCGTCAGCGTCCGCGAGCAGCAGCGTGTCGCCCAGGACCAGGGGCGAGGACAGCAGCGCCGCGGGCAGCCGCACCGGCTGCTTCCAGCTGACACTGCCGTCCTCGTCGTCGACCGCGAGGAGCTCATGGCCTCCGCCGGCCGACAGGTACACGTGGCGGACGTCCGCCGCGACCGGTTCGACCGGTCCCCCGTTTGCGTCGGTGAGCGGTTCGGTCCGCCACCAGACGCGCCGGGTGACGGCATCGAAATGGTGCAGACAGCCGCCGCCGTCACCGAGGAACACGCTCTGCCCGCGCAGCAGGACCCGGACGTCGGAGAGATTGTCCGCGGGGACGGACCACCACCGCTTACGGGCGCGGGTGTCCCACGACTCCAGACGGCCGGCGGCGTCCCGGATGAGCAACAGGGCTCCCTCGGTCTGCAGTTGAACCGGTGTGGTGACGCCGCCCAGGTGCTCCTCCTGTGCGCCCGTCACCGCGTCCAGCCATCGCACACCGTCGCCGTCCGCCACCACCACCTGGCCGTGCTCGGTGGCCACGGCCTGGTGGGGCCACTCCCCCACGTCGACGCGCCAACTGCGCCGGCCCGGGCGGAACGGAACCGTGAGACTGGCCGCGTGGCCCGCGTCGCTGAGGAAGGCACTCAGCTCGGCCCGGTAGTCGGCAAGTGTGCGGCCGACGTCTTGCGGCAGCCGCAACGTGCCCGGTTCGCCGAAGCAGTCGGCGACCTCGCCGAGAGTGGGGCGGTCCGCCGGGTCCTCGGCCAGACAGGCGCGGACGAGCCTGCCGACACGGTCGTCCGGCAGCCGGGAGAGGTCGGGCCCGGCGCCGGAGACACGGCGCATGAGCATCGCTCGAGCGTCGTTCTCCCCGGTGTACGGCGGGTGTCCGGTGAGCGCGTAGAGGACGACACCGCCGATGCCGAAGACGTCGGTGGCGGCGGTGGTCTTCGACAGCCCGAGGACCTGCTCGGGCGCGCAGAAGTGGGGATGGCCGATCACCGTGTCCAGGGAGACGGTGACCCGTTGCCCCCGGATACGCGTCAGACCGAAGTCGATGATCCAGGGACCGTCGGGTGTGAGCAGGACATTGCCCGGATGCAGGTCCCGGTGCAGCAGCCCCTTGTTGTGCGCGGTGTTCAGTGTGTCGACCAGTTCGGCGGCGACGGCATGGGCGGTGTCGCGGGGCAGCGCCCCGCCGTGCGATTCGACGATGTGGTGGAGCGACAGGCCGGGGATGAAGCGGGTCGCCAGGGTCGGCCGGCGACCGCTGCCGAAGTCGAAGACGAGCAGTTCGGGGATGCGGGCACCCTTGCACCGGTCGAGTGCCTTGCTCTCCTGATGGAAGCGCTGCAGATGCTGCGTGTCGTCGGCGAACTCGGGCCTCATGAGTTTGACGGCGCCGAGCGTGTCCGAACCGTGGCCCTGCCCCAGGGGCCGGCCGAGGTAGACCGTGCCGAATCCACCGGCGCCCAGTCTGCCCAGGAGACGGAACCCCCCGGCCTCCGACGGATCGACGGCCGGGTCCAGCGGTTGCACCATGACGGGTCCTCTCCCGAGCGGCGATGACGAAGAGCGGCGGGCTGGGGGGGGGGGGGGGGGTGTTGCGCCGGGGGGGGGGGGGTTTTCTTTTCTCGCGACGGGGGGCCGGGCTTTCTTTTTTTTTGAGGGGAGAAGCACCACCCCCCACGGCGACCTTG
>NZ_JBVHPY010000003.1:484726-502078 GCF_055567695.1 Streptomyces sp. NPDC026417 | reverse complement strand
GGCGCATGGGGAGGTAGGGATCGGTGCGGGCGCATGACGGGTGCCTCTCCCGGCTCGGGGGGGAGAGAGAGGGGGGCGGTGGTCGGAGCGCGCCCCCCCCCCCCCCCCCCAGGGCGGCCGCGGTTCTCACTGCATGACGACGGATGCCTGGTCTGCCGTCTCGTGGGAGAAGCCGATCCCGCACAGCACGGTCGACTTGCCGATGTCGCACCTGCCGCTGTCGCGCAGCCGCTCCCCGCCCGGCCGGGGCGCCTCGCGGACGCACTGCAGGACGAGGACGACCCTGCCGCCCTCGTGCCGGCCGCGCACGGAGATCCGCGCTCGCACGCTCCCGGCGTCGGTGTCCTGGCTGACCTCCCTGCCACGCAGCACGACGGTCTGCCGCTCGCCCGAACGCAGGTCCGTCACGACCAGTGCGCCGGACAGCACCGGGTTGCGCCGCTTGTACGAGCGCCAGGCCGCCGCAGACCCCAGCAGGGCGACGAGCAGGACCAGGGGGTACAGCCAGCCGGGCGTACGGCCGGGAACCGTGCCCACCACGTCCACCTCGGTCACCGTGGGCCGGCCGGTGGAGAACGCGGCGTACCCCATCGAGCCGCGCACGGTCCGCGTCCACGGCGAGGCGACGTCGGCGCGGATGCGGACCCCGGCGCGGAAATCACGCGTGCCGGGGACCAGGCTGAACTCGGCGTCCTGGGGCCAGGTCAGCCGGACGTCGACGGTCCGGCTCCGTCCGGGGGCGATCGTCACCGGAGCGGCCGGACCGTGGAGGCGTACCGCCGCGTCTCCGGGGACGGCTTCGGCGTCGAGACGGACCCGCAGCGGGACGTGCCGGGCGTGGGAGGTGAGGGTGACGCGCACGGTCCTGGACCGGGAGCCGGTGCGGTCCCCGGCGGACAGCACCGCCTTGCCCGCGCCGCGCCGCTCGACTCCGTCACCCCGCAAGGAGACGGTGACCTGCTCGCCCTGGTCGACGCGGAGCAGGCTCCGGGCCTTCTCCGCGCGCACCCGCTCCTTGGCGTCGTTGAGTTGCGAGCCCAGTGCCGCGGGGTCGACCGGCAGGGTGCGCGGGGCTCCGAAGGCGCTGCCGAGGACTTCGGAGACCTGTGTGCCGTCGGCGAGCGGCAGACCGTAGCCGATGACGTCGTGATCGGTCCCCAGTGCGGTGTAGCGCTTCCTGAGCTGCTTCCAGGCGGGACTGCCGAGGCGGGCGTACGGGCTGCCGGGCGCGTTGACGGCACCGTCGGTGAGCATCAGCACCGCTCCGACGGGTGCCGCGCTGCGGTCGAGCTGGTCGGCGGCGACATTCAGCGCGGCTCCATGATCACTGGCCAACTCCTTCGCGGAGCTCGGGAGTTCCTCGGACACCAGGTTGCCCGTCTTGTTCGCCGGGGACATGGGGTGCACGACGCTGGTCGCTCGTCCGAAGGTGACGACGGCGACCTCGTCGGCCGGGGTGAGGGTCTTGAGGAAGGCGGCGAGGCGCTTCTTGACGGTCGCGTAGAGCGGCTTCCCGTCGGGTCCCTCGTCCTGCATCGAGCTGGAGGTGTCGACGAGGACGACGTAGGCCGCGGGGACGTCGTCGACCTTCAGCGAGCGGTAGATGCCGTCGCGCGGCAGCGGCTTGTCGTCGGCCGCGGCCGGTGCCGCGCCGGAGGCCGCCAGGGCACCGGCTGTGGCCAGCAGCAGGACGCGGCGCGCAGTCCGCCGGATGGTGTGCATGAGGTGTCCCCCTAGGACGTGCGTGTGCGGATGAGAGGTCCCGGCCCGCCGCCGGGACCGGGCGTGCGGCTACAGACGACCGCGGGCACCGGAATCGAGTCTTCGCAGTCGGTCGATCTCCTCGTCGGCTCGCTTCTGCTTGTGGATCAAGTCCTGGATCTGGCGCGCGTGTTCGGCTCTGCGCTTCTTCAGGCAGCCGATGGCGTGATCGAGGTAGGCCTGCCACAGCGTGGGGTCCGGGCCCCGGCCCAGTGCGCGTTCGAGGCGGCTGCGTTCCTGGTAGGCCTGGTCCTTGCCCGCATAGGACTCCCACACGTCGCAGTAGGCGAGGAGGATGCTCAGGAGCCGCTCGCCGGTCCGGCCCCGGGTCGCCCAGGTCCGCAACGGGGCGCAGAGCTGGTCGTGCCCGACGCCTTCTCGCCGTGCCGTGTACAGCTGAGCCGCGAGCTGACGGCACTCCTCGGGGGAGTCGCCGGCCAGCCGGGCGGCGCGGTACACCCTGCGCAGGGTGAGAGCCGACGCCAGGTCCGGGTGACGCTCGGCGATCCGGTCCAGCCAGTGGGCGTCCTGCTCCGTCTCGTGCCAGTGGGGCTTCTCCGTCAGCCGGGTGACGGCCTCGACGACGACGTGGACGTGGGGGCCGGGCCGCTCCAGCAGCCGCGTGGCGAGTTCCCGGCCGGTGTCGTCTGGCCCCTCGCCGGTGTCCGGGTCGACCGACAGGATTTCCTCCAGCAGCCCCTCCACGATCACCTGCACGTGGCCGCGCACGGCGGGCAGGTCGAGTTCCGCCTGCAGCGTCGAGGCGTAGCCGGTGAGCCGGGTGGTGACGCCGGCGGAGCCCCGCGCCTGGGGTGTCCGCATCAGGACGAAGAAGGCCTCGGGCGGTCGTCCGGTGAGCGTGCACAGGAGGTCCCAGCGGGCGGCGGTCTCCGCTCGCGTCCCGTTCGGCGGGCGTTCCAGCGCGCGGTGGAGCAGTCCTCGGGTGGCTTCCTCGGACGGGTCGCCCGGAGCCCCCTGCCGGGCACAGTCCACCAGCCCCTGGAAGAAGCCGCCGCACAGGATCTGGTCGATGCGCCCGCATGCCGCCGCGGCCGTCAACAGGCGTGCGGCGGACGCTGGATGGGCGGCGACCCACTTCCTCGACGGTTCGGCCGCCGTGGTCCCGGACTCCAGCAGGTCGTACAGCAGGGTGAGTTCCGGGCTCCCGGCCACCTCGGGTGCCGACCCGTCACCGATCCAGCGCAACCAGGCGAGGACCCGCGCAGCCGGTTCGGGCCGGGCGCACACGGCCTGGACGAGTCGGCCGGCGAGCCCCGGAAGGGTGCGCAGTTGGGATTGGGTGAAGGCCATCGTGCCCGGGGTGAAGGGGGCGATGGTGGGGAGGAGTTCGTCGACCACGGGATCCCGCGACTCCGTCGAGGCGCGTTGCCGCACCTCGTGGAGTACGCAGGCCAGTGCCCGGTCCAGGGGGTCCCGGCCCTCCCGGGTGTCGGGGGTCGCCTCCCGGACGGATTCGAAGCCGGTGCGGGCGCTTTCGGGGCTTCCTTCGAGCAGGTCGTTCACGATCTTGTTCCAGAACGCCTCGGACACCTCGGCCTGAGGAAGGTGGCGGGCCATGCTGCTCAGGTCGCTGGAAGGAAGGTCCACTTTGACCGCCGAGAGAAGGGCGACGGAGGCCGGGTCGAACACCTCGTGGCGCAGTGCCTCATCGATCCGCTCGTTGTCCACCACCCGCCCGCCGCGGATCTCCTGGGCGAGCGCCAGCCCGGGGTTGAGCCCCGACAGTACGCGCAGGGCGTCCGCGTGCACGTGTGCCGAGTCGATGTCGAGCGGCGTACGGGATCGGGCGAGGTGCGCGACGACGCTCTCGCCTCCGTGCACCTGCCACGCCCGGACGAGCAGCTCGAAGTAGGAGCGGGCGTCGGGGGACAGACCGGCCAGGTCCGGCAGCCCGCCGCCCCAGGCCAGCCCCCTGACACCCGGCGTGTCGTCGACGACTCCCCAGTACAGCCGCATCGGCACCTGTGACCCGGAGGAGCTGCCGGTCGCGGCGGACAGCGAGCCGCGCAGGCCCAGGGGCAGCATGGCGGCGACACAGTCCAGGACGTGCAGCAGTTCGAGCGGCTCGTAGTTGCGGTCCCCCGTCACCACCACTCTGCCGTCCAGCAGATAGGCGGCGGCCGCAGCGAGCCAGTGGCTGACTTCGGTCACCCGGTCGGTGAAGACGCTGCCGGCGTGGTCGAGGAGCCGGCCGCCCTCCCCCACGGTCAGCCGGGCCGGTGCGCCGTTGAGGGCCGGGAGCAGTGGTGCGGCATCGAGCGCCGCCCTGGCCAATGTGCCCCAGCTGAGACCCAGTTCGTCGACCCTGGCGGTGGGGACCGCGAAATGGGTGATCCGGTGGATCGGCCGGTTCGTGTGGTCTACGGCGTCGGTGCCGTCCAGGAGGAAGATGCCGACGGTGGCGGTCCCGTCCGCGGCCGTGCCCGGTCCGATGGTGATCCAGGGAAGTTGGTCCCCGCGCCCCGGCGTGCCCGGCGACCAGTGGTGGACGGCGGTGTTGAACTCGGCGCTGCGGTCGGGCGGACAGGCCGCCAGCACCTTGTAACCGCTGTTCGTCCGGGGCTCCTTGCCCCACAGGGCCCAGTCGGCCGTCAGTCCCGGTGGCATGGCGTGGTCTCCTCTCGTGCGATGGGGTCAGGCCTGCCGGGGGCCGACGCCCCGGAGGAAGAGGAAGGGCTCGAGGATGTTCACCGGCCGGGGCGGCGCGACCAGCCGTACGGCGTCCTCCACGGGGTTCACCAGCGACGGGTTCTCGAAGTCGAAGCCGCGCTCGGGATCGATCCAGAAGCCGACGGCGGAGCATACGAAGTACCCGACGCGCTCGGGGGCGAAGAACAGCTCGATCTGCTGCTGGATCTCGCGCAGACTCCCCTGCGGGAAGGCCTGGCACAGTCCGTCGAACAGCCGCTTGGCATCCATGACTTCGGGCTGGCCCGTACGCGGGTTCAGCCGGACATTGCCCTGTTCGCAGGCGAAGCGGAAGACCCGGTCGTCGTCGAACTTGGCGAGGCAGACGGCGATGCTGTGGGGCAGTTGGTTGCCGTGCCGCTCGCCGCGCATGTTGACTTCGGTGGCCACTCCTCCGAGGACGTCGGTGAAGAAGTCCGCGTTCTGGCGGGCGTCGTCACCGAGCGGTCCGTCGTCGCCGTTGACCTGCCACTCCCGGACAGGGTCCACGACGTACACCATCGCCCGGGCCGCTCCCAGGTCCTTGATGAGTTTGCCGCCCAGCGCCGCTCCGGTCTGGGACCGCAGGTCGAAAGCCTCTCCCGGCAGATCCCGGAGTGTCACCTTGAACTCCGTGATGTCACGGCTGTCGGTCCCGCGCCGCCAGCGCCGCCGGCCGCCGCGGGAGAACCGTGTCCCGGTCAGGTCGCCGGCGAGTGTGAAGCGGACCGGCCGTTGCTCGGTCAGTGTGGCGTTCGGGAACGTCCGGTCGCGGTAGAGGATGTGCGCCAGGTCGCTGAGGAACTTCTGCGAGGCGTGGTCCTCCGGCCACATGCTCCACTTCCCGTACATGGGGTCCTGCACGGCACGGGACAGGGCGGCCAGCAGTGTCGACTTGCCGCTCCCCATGCCGCCCCACAGGGTGATCGTCGACTCCGGGGCGGATCCGGGGTTCTCGGCGCCCTGCTGGCCCGCTTCCTGCCGGTCGGACTTTCCCGCGGGCGCCTTGGCCGGTTTGTCGCTCCGGCCGTTCTTCTCGAGTTTCTCCATGAAGACCGGCGGGGCCTCGGTCCTGCGCTCGGCGTCCGCGGGGGGTGCGCCGGGCGCCCTCGCCTTGTCGTCGCGGGGCGCGGCGGGCGCCGGCAGGGACAGGGCGGGAGGCCCTCCGGTCGCGGCGGCGGGGCCGGCGGAGGTGGCAGCCGGAGATCCCGCCGGGGCCTGGACGGGAGCCGCCGGAAGCGCCGCCCGACCGCCGACCAGCGTGGAGGGGTCCCAGACGGCGAACGGCCCCTCGCCCGTCCTGTCGCGCTTCTTCCGCTCCGGCTTCTCCTCGCCGCTGCGCTCGGCTCGTTCGTCTTCCATGACCATGGTGGTGTCCCCCATTTCGGCGGCGGAAGGGTCCGCCGCGCGGTGGTTGCCCGCAACCGCACGTTCCTGGTGAGCGATTGCGTACTGGTGCCGTCAGCCGGCCGCCGCGGGCCGCCAGTCGCCGCTCGCACCGTCCGACACGACCAGCCGGATCGGGCTGCCGTCCTCGGGCAGGCAGAGGGCCGGCGCGGCGACCGCGGAGGCGATGAGACGGGGGTCGTGTCCCGCCGGGAAGCGGCCCTCGGCCCCGAACAGGTCCCAGGCCCGGCCCGCCCACTGCGCGAGGTGGGGCTCGCCCGCCAGCCGGTCCATCCACACCGGTTCGTCGACGACCGCGAAGCAGGTCACGCCGTCGTAGTGGCGCAGGGACTCCAGAGCGCTCTCCCACTCCAGCCGGTCCGGACAGATGCGCACCGCCGCGCCGCGCCGGAGCACCTGTGGTGGCCGACTGTGCGGATGGGGCGGCCGGGAGCCGACGACGAGCAGTACCCGGTGACTGTCCGGCCGCCACGCGTCGCGCCAGTGGGCGAGTTCGTGGGGTACGTGTTCCAGTCCGGTGGCGAAGTCGTGCCGCAGGGCGCTGCTCTGCCAGTCGGCCAGTACGTGTGCGGCGGTCCGGGCGGGCGACAGGCCCACGCGGTGCACGAGCGGGTCGCTGTGGTGCCGCCGGTCGAGCGGCGCGTGGTCGCGGTAGCCGATCAGTCCGACCCGAAGTGCGCTCTCGTCGCCGACGGCGTCCCGGACGGCCGCGACGACGGCTGCCGCTTCCTGCAGCCGCTCCTCCACGGCCACTCCGCCGTCGGCCTGTGGTCCCGCCGTCTCGACCGCGAGCACCAGGTCGACGGGGCGGGGTCTGGAGAGGCGTCGCGGGGTGCAGAGCGCCAGGGCGGGCCAGGGCGACGTCTCCGGCTCGTGTCGGCCGCCGTAGTCGAGCTCGACCCTGCCCGGTCCGGCGAGCCGGTAGTTCAGTGCGACGCGGGCGCCGGGCGGCAGCTCCAGCCGGTCCATGCGCACCGGTCGCCACAGTGCCGCCGGTTCTTCGCGCCCGGCCGAGACGACCGCCGCGACACTCTGCCCGGCGCCGGCGCCCCCGGGCGGCGCGGCCACGGGCACGGGCACCAGGGGACCACCGGCGCCGGTGGCATCGCTCCGGCGGCTGCCCGCCGGGAAGAGGACCCGTCGTACCAGTCCGACCATGCCCGACACTCCGTCGACGCGGGCCCCGGCGAGCCAGATGGAATGCCGCAGGGGAAGCCCGGCGAGGAGGTCGCCCGGTGTCTGCGGCCAGTGGGCGGGCAGCCTCAGACGCAGCACAGGTCCGTCGTCGTCCCTGAGCGATTCGGCGGCCCGCTCCACGGGCAGCCAGCCCGCGGCGCGTACGACCAGCAGGAGCGGCCCGGTCCGATGCGCCGACCGATGGGCGAGAGCTTGCAGGTGCCACCCGAGCGGAGTGGCGATGTCCATGGGTTCGGTGTCGGTGCCGGGGGCCGTGCCGCCCGACGTTCTTCGGGACACATGAGCCGTGCGGCCCGGACCGGAGCGATCCTCGTCGCTTCCAGCCGCCCCGCCCGCCAGCAGAAAGAGCTGTCGCGGCCGCTCGGCGGGAAACCCCTCGTCGGCGGTCGCGAGATTCGCCCACGTCGATTCGGTGAGCTGCCGTACGTCCGGCCCCGAACCCGCCGAGTCGTAGGACACCCGGCTCAGGCGGAGCCGCTCGCAGCCGACCTCGAGAATGGTCATTGCCGGAAAACGCCCGCAGGCAAAGGACGTGAGTATCCAACCGAGGCCCGACCTCTTTACACGGGACCTTTCTCCCGCCAATACGTCGTGCCAGTCGCGGCGCCAGACCTGCGGCGCGGGAGGAGGGCACCCCAACAGGTCGGCCACCGTTCCGTGTTCCGGTACGGCGGGTACCGATTCGGGGTCTGCACGTGCCGCGTCGAGTACGTCCGCCACGCGAAGTGCCGCGAGCAGATTCGCGCCCTGCCCGGCTCTGATGGTGTTCACCCGCACGATTCCCCCGCCCCCACCGCGGCCTGCCGGTGCGTCAATTCCGCATCCGTTCACCGCTGTTCACCGTGCTTCAGACATGGCTGTGCCCTGGTGCGCAGGCACGGTTCTGATGACACGTTCCCCCGGAGTCCCCACTCCGCTTATGCGCCACACTAATAGGCACGCGAAGACCGTCGCAGGGATTTCGGCAGCGATTCAACAACATTCGGCCAGGCCGACATGGCACCCCCTTCCACGCCGAACACACGACCGGGATATTCGAATGCGCTCGACTTGAATCGCTCACAAGGAATCTGGAACTGGCACGGCACGGCACATTTGTTCGCACTGCATGACGGATTTCAAAAATACGTCCGAAAGACTGCGCAGTTGCCGGAGCCGCCGGCTGCCCCTTCCGGTGCGTCCAGCCGTACCCGCCGTTCTGCTCGGCCGTGGCCACGCGTCGGCTCGACCGTGCCCGCCTGCGCCGCCTGACCGGCCGGGCGCGTGAACACGGGCCACGGGATCGGAGCCCCGGACGCCTGCCGCCCGTCCTCGCCTTGCCGAACCGGCAACAAGGTTGGCGTGAGCGGGAGGCGTTGCCCGACAGTGGGCCCGTGACCGACCACACTTCACGCGAAGCGCCCGCGACCGATGCGTCCCTGCCTCACGACACGTACGTCGGAGACCCCGCGGTACGACAGGAGTGGGACGACCGCTACTCCGAGCGACAGCAACTCTGGAGCGGACAGCCCAACGGAGCACTTGCCGCCGAAGTCGCGGGGCTGCCAGCCGGGCGGGCCCTCGACGTCGGGTGCGGCGAGGGCGCGGACACCGTCTGGCTCGCCCGCCGCGGCTGGGACGTGACCGCACTCGAGGTCTCGGGCGTGGCACTGGAGCGAGCCGCCGGACACGCCCGGGACGCCGGCCTCACCGTGCGCTGGGTGCACGCCGCGTTGACGGAGGCGGCGCTGACGCCCGGCTCCTTCGACCTGGTGTCCGCGCAGTACCCGGCCCTGCTGCGCACCCCGGACGCCGCGGCGGAGCGAGCGTTGCTCTCGGCCGTGGCGCCCGGCGGCGTGCTCCTGGTCGTCCATCACGCCGGCATGGACACCCAGCAGGTCCACGACAGCGGCTTCGACCCGGCCGACTACGTCTGGCCCTCGATGATCTCCGGCCTGCTCGACGAGGACTGGGAGATCGAGGTCGACGAACAGCGGCCGCGCGTGGCGCCGGACGGCGGCGCGGGCGCGCACCACACCGACGACCTGGTCCTGCGGGCACGACGGCTCCGCTAGGTCCTGTCGGGCAGCCCCGCGACCCGCTCGCCCGCCGCGTCCCAGGCGGCCTCGCGGCGTCCCATCGTTCGGGCGCTGCCGGGGACGGCCGTCGAGACCGTGCCCGGCATCACCGCCATGCAGGCGTCACGCCCACTCAGCGGCGATGCGGGCGGCGTGCTTTCGAGCTGCAGCCCTGGTCCCGTCCACTTGGAATCCAAGGTGGGCCGGCTGTATCCGATCGACTACCCGTCACGGATACGCGTCCGGTATGACCCGGGCCGACCCCGACGCGCCCGTCTGCAGGGCTACGGCGAACCCGGCCTGCTCGCCTGCCTGGCGAGCGGGGCCGGAATGGCCTTCCTCACCGTGGCGCTGTTCGTGGACCTCTTCACCTGACGGTCCTCCGCACCACCGGCCCTCCGGCCCGGGCCCGGGAACGGCTTCTCGATCGGGCCGACGGCGAGGGCCGGTCCCGCCGCGAGGTGGAGGACGGCTCAGTACAGCACCCGCAGGGCGCCGGGAAGTACGCGGGCGGTGAGGGGGAGGACGGCGTCGACCTCCCCGTCCGCGCCATAGGGGACCTCCCGGTCCGACTCGATACGGATCTCCCGGCCCTGAAGGACGCGCACCTCGGGTCGCCGGACATGTGCCCCCGAGGCCAGCTCGTTCATCAGGGTGAAGAAGAGCCGTCGCGGCGCTTCGCGGATCATCACCACGTCGAGCAGCCCGTCGTCCACCCGTGCCCCGGGAGCGATCATGCGACCGGAGCCGTAGTAGGGCGAGTTGGCCGCCACGACGGTGTAGCCGCGGTGGGTGTGCCGCTCGCCGTCGACGGTGACCTGGTAGGTGGCCGCCCGCCAGCTTGCCACGGCGCGCAGGCCGCCCGCGTAGTAGGAGGCGGCACCGCGCAGCAGCTTCGCCTCGTTGGCGTGGCGGTTGGCGAGCGCGTCGACGCCCGCGTAGACACTGCCGAGGACGACCGTGCCGGGGTGCATGGCCGACTCCACCTGGACGGTGTCCACGGCGCGCGGCGGCCCGTGCAGCAGAATACGGGCCAACTCGGCAGGATCCGAGGGGAGTTGCAGGGCACGTGCGAAGTCGTTGCCGCGACCGGCGGGTACGAGGCCGAAGAGGGTGTCGGAGCCGCTGAGGGCGCCGCCGATGCCACCGGCCATGCCGTCGCCCCCCACCGCCAGGACGACGCGCTGCCGGGCACCCGCCCCGCGGGCGAGGTCCTGGGCATGGGCCAGGCTGCGGCTGTACTCGGTCTCCAGCTCGGCCCCCGCTTCCCGGAGCAACCGGGCCACCTGCAGCAGCGCCGCGGCCCCGGTGGATCCGCCCGCGCTGGGGTTGACGATGGCGGTGAACTGTCGCATCGGGGTGCCTCCGGGACGCAGGGTGGGGGATCGCGGGCTGACGGTCGAGGGCAAGGTCAGTCGACCGGGAGGAGCACGCCGGGGTTGAGCAGCCCGGCGGGGTCCAGCCGCTGTTTGACCGCCCGCAGGGCCGCGATACCGAGTTCGCCGGCTTCCCGGACGTACCAGTCGCGGTGGTCGGTCCCCACACCGTGGTGATGGGTGATGGTGCCGCCCGCCGCATCGATGGCCTCGTTCGCGGCGCGTTTGGCAGGCGCCCAGTGCGCCACGGGGTCCTCGCCCTGCGCCGAGACCACGGTGAAGTACAGGGAGGCGCCGTTCTCGTAGACGTGGGAGATGTGGCACATCACGAGCGGCAGGGTGCCCGCCTCGGTGAGGCGGGAGGTGAGCGCGTCCTTGACCGAGGCGTACAGCTCGGGGATGCGGGACCAGAAGGCGGCGGTCTCCAGGGTCTCCGCGAAGGCTCCCGCGTCCAGCAGCGCGTCGCGCAGGTAGGGCGCCGAGTAGCGGCCGTGCGCCCAGCGTTGGCCCGGTGCCTCGCCGAGGTAGGTGCCGCCGCACTCGCGGAGGACGGCTGCGGCCTGCTCACTGCGGTGCCCGGTGTCCTGAGCGGTGCCCTCGTACCCGGCGACGGCGATGCAGCCGGCACCCTGGGGGGCGTCCTGGGAACCGATCGCGTCGGGCTGCGCGAGGCCGACGAACGTCTCCGTCTCGTCGGACAGGCGCAGCACCGTGGGGCGCGGTCCGTCCTGGGCCAGGCGGCGCAGCGCCGCGGCGCCCTCCTCGAAGGAGTCGAAGCGCCAGCCCTCGTAGCGCCGTGTCTCCGGCTGCGGGCGGAGGCGGACGGTGACGGAGGTGATGACGCCGAAGGCCCCCTCGGATCCCAGGATCAGCTGGCGCAGGTCGGGTCCGGCCGCGGAGCGCGGGGCGCGGCCGACGTCGAGGGTGCCTTCGGGCGTGGCCAGCGTGAGACCGAGGACCATCTCGTCGAAGCGTCCGTAGCCGGCGGACGCCTGCCCGCTGGAGCGGGCCGCGGCGAATCCGCCGATCGTCGCCCACTCGTAGGACTGCGGGAAGTGGCCCAGGGTGAATCCGTGCTCGGCGAGCAGCGCCTCCGCCTGCGGTGCACGCAGCCCGGGCTGCAGGGTGGCGGTGCGGGAGACGGGGTCCAGGGCGAGCAGGCCGTCCATGCGGCGCAGGTCCAGGGCGATGAAGGGGCGCCGCTGCTCGGGGGCGAGGCCGCCGACCACCGAGGTGCCTCCGCCGAACGGGACGAGGGCCAGGTCGTGGGCCGCGCAGATCCGCAGCACGTGCAGGACCTCGTCGTGGCTCGCGGGCAGGACCACCGCGGCCGGGATGTCGTCGACGTCGCCGGCCCGGATGCGCAGCAGATCAGGGGTGGACTTCCCGCGGGTGTGCCGGATGCGGGTCTCGGCGTCGGTGCGCACGAGCGCCGGGTCGCCGACGGCCTCGGCCAGCTCCCGGCTCGCGGCCGCGTCCAGCGGTGACGCGGGTACGGGGATGTCCTCGAGGGCGACCGGTGCGCTGTCGGCGGGCTTGACCCCGAGCAGGTCGCGCAGCAGCCCGATCACCGTGTCGGGCAGCGACGTGGCTTTGGCGGGGTCTCCCCAGCCGCTCCACAGCATGTCCATGGGGTTGTTCCTCACCGGTCGGATGCAGGGGTGCCGTGCGCCGCGGAACGCGGCAGCGGACCGTTCCGAACACGAAGTGCTGTCCCACGGCCTCACGGCGCGTTACACTGTGACACATGACGCCTATTCGTCACAACGGTTCGGACGACACCTCCGCGGGGGATCCCGTCCTGGACGCGGTACGCGACTGCGTGCTGGCCGTCGGTGTGCGCCGAACGACGCTCACCGACGTGGCCCGTCGGGCCGGGGTCTCCCGGATGACGCTCTACCGGCGCTGGCCCGACGTGCGGTCGCTGGTCGGCGACCTGATGACCCGGGAGTGGGTCCAGGCGGCCAGCCAGGCCATGCCCGAGCGCCGGCCGGACACGCCCGCACGCGCTCTGATCGTCGACGGCCTGGTCGCCGGAGTACGGGCCTTCCGCGCCCACCCGCTGTTCCGCAAGATCATCGACGTGGACCCCGAACTGCTCCTGCCCTACATGCTCGACCGCCGCGGAGCCAGCCAGGAGGCACTCCTGGAGCTGATCCGCGGCACCCTGCGAGAGGGTCACGCCGACGAATCGGTACGCGCGGGTCACGCCGACCGGCAGGCCCGGGCCCTGCTGCTGATCGTGCAGTCCTTCACCCTCTCGCTGCGCACCATGACCGACGAGGACGACCCGGACCTGAACAGCGACGCGTTCCTCGCGGAATTGCGGACCATCCTGGAGAGGACCCTGACGCCATGAGCACCAGCAGGAGCCCGTCCGACCCGGCGCAGGCGCCCGGTTCGTCCCTGTCCGCCGCACGCCGCGCCCGCGAGCTGTCCCGGACCGTCGGCGGGCCCCCGGTGGACCTCCTGGTGGTCGGCCTCGGCGCGACCGGGGCCGGAGTCGCCCTGGACGCCGCGGCGCGCGGCCTGACCGTCGCCGCCGTCGACGCGCACGACCTGGCCTTCGGAACCTCGCGCTGGAGCTCCAAGCTCATCCACGGCGGGCTGCGCTATCTCGCCTCCGCCCAACTCGACGTCGCTCACGAAAGCGCCGTCGAACGCGGCATCCTCATGGAACGCACCGCCCCCCACCTGGTGCACGCCCAGCCCTTCGTCCTGCCGCTCACTCCCCTGGTGTCCCGCGGACAGGCCGCCCTGGCCCAGGCCGGCTTCCGCGCGGGCGACGTCCTGCGCCTGGCGGCGCGCACGTCCCGCGCCACGCTGCCCGCTCCCCGACGCCTGTCCGCGGTGGAGACCCGCACGCTCGCCCCCGCCCTTCGCTCCACCGGACTGCGCGGCGGACTGCTGTCCTTCGACGGCCGTCTCACCGACGACGCGCGGCTGGTCACCGCCGTCGCCCGCACGGCAGCCGCCCGCGGCGCCCGCGTCCTGACCCGGGTGCGAGCGCTGGAGCTGACCGGACGCGGTGCCCGTGTCCGCGACGAACTCACCGGGGAGGAGGGCGAGATCCGTGCCCGCGCCGTGATCAACGCCTCCGGCGTGTGGGCCGGCAGCCTGGTCGACGGCATCCGCATCCGGCCCTCGCGCGGCACCCACCTCGTGCTGCGGACCGAGCACCTGGGCTCCCTGCCCGCCGGGCTGCACATCCCCGTCCCCGGGGAGACCAACCGGTTCGTGCTCGTCCTTCCGCAGGGCGACGGCCGCATCTACGTGGGGCTGACCGACGAGCCCGTCGACGGCGAGATCCCGGACGTTCCCGAGGTGCCCGACACCGACATCGGGTTCCTCCTCGACGTCCTGAACTCCGCGCTGGACATCCCCGTCCACCGGGAAGACGTGGTGGGGGCCTTCGCCGGACTGCGCCCCCTGCTGGACACCACCCCGGCGGGCACCACGGCGGCCAGGACCGCCGACATCTCCCGCCGACACGCCGTGCACACCTCGCCCGACGGCGTGGTCACCGTGGTCGGCGGCAAGCTCACGACGTATCGCCGCATGGCCCAGGACGCCGTGGACGCGGCCGTCGCCGCGCACCACCTCGGCGCGGGGCCCTCCCCCACCGCCTCGCTCCCGCTGGTCGGCGCCGCCCCGCCCGACGTCCTGGCCTCCCTGCAGGCGCCACCCCGCCTGATCCGGCGCTACGGCACCGAGGCGCCCGCCGTGCACGCCCTGGGCACGCGGGACCCGCGTCTGCACGCACCCGTCCTGGAGGGGCACCCCGTCACCCACGCCGAGCTGGCCTGGGCCGTACGCCACGAGGGCGCGCTCGACGAAGGGGATCTCCTCGACCGCCGCACCCGCATCGGGCTGGTCCCGCAGGACCGCGCGAGGGCCGTGGACGCGGCGCGCGACGCCCTCGGCGAGAGCCTCGGCTGCGGATGAGCCACCCCCTCGCGCCGTGCGACCGCCGGCACGGCGCGAGGGATGCCGGCCGAACGCCGGTTTTCGCACGCCGGTGGCTTCCGGCGACTCCACGTGGGCGGCACCGGGCGCGCCATCCGTGGCGCCGCTCTTCCCGGACGCCGATACTGGACGTGTTGCCGCGATCGATCGCGGCGGTCAGGTACCGAGGACCACCTCAAGGCCCGCGGGGAGCAGTCCCCGCCGGACGAACCGAGAGCATCGGGTACTGATCATGCGGAAGCTCATTGCGTGGGCGTTCATGTACTCGCTGGACGGCCTCCTCGCCGACGAGGGCACCGAATACTGGCAGTTCTGCTTCGGCCTGCCCCCCGACGCCGCCGCCCTGCAGCAGAAGATGGATGTCTACCGGAGCGCGTACGCGCACATCATGGGCCGTACGTCGTACGAGGCGATGGCCGAAGCCCTGCCGACGGCCGACCACCCGCTGGCGCCCGTCATGAATGCCGCGCACAAGGTCGTCTTCTCCCGCACCCTTCGGACGGCGGAGTGGGCCAACACCACCATCACCGCCGGTGACACGACGGAAGAGGTCGATCGTCTGCGACGAGGCGGTGAGGGCCACATCGTGGTCTGGGGCGGTGTCGGGTTCTGGCGGTCGCTCATGCAACTCGACCTGATCGACGAGTTCCGCATTGACCTGCACCCCTACGTCGCGGGTGAGGGTACCCGGCTGTTCGAAGGCGTCCCCCGGTCCTATCGGCTCGACCTGGTCTCCACCACCGAGTTCCACAACGGGGTCGTCGGGCTGCACTACCGCCGGCACCGCTGACGCCGGGCCACCAGTCCGCAACGGACCGCTTGCGCCGCTCGGTTGCCCGGGAGGGCATGCCAACGCACGGACGGTGCAGGCAGGTTCGAGCAGGGCGACCGGGATCCCCTACGGCTCGGGTACTCACCCGAATTCTGAGTACGGATGCGGTGCCACCCGGTCGCAGCGGCCTGCTGGGATGGGCCCATGACGACACCACCGGCCCCCGCCCCGCACACCGACGCCCCCGCTCCGCGGACCGGGCGAGCCCTCGTGGCGCTGACCGTCGGCGGTGCGGTGACGGTGCTCGCCCTCGCGGCACTTGCCATGGGCTGCGAGTCGCTCGGCGGTGGTCGGGTCATGTCGGAATCGGCCTTCCGCGAGCACATGCGCCGCACCCAGGAAGCCGGGGAGGACGCGGTGCGCCGGCTGGGCATCGACCCGAACTCGGTGATCGACGACATGGGGATGTCCAGCGCGTCCTGCGCGGACGACTTCGGAGCGGACTCGGGTGGGGTGACCCGCGACCAGCCGACGCTGACCTGGGCTCCTGAATTCGCCGACCGTGCGGCGTACAGGGCAGCGGTGGAAACTCTCCGCAAGGCGTGGTCCGCGCAGGGGATGACCGTGGAGTCCCTCCCCGCACGGGCGAAGGGTGAGCCCGGTGCCGGACTGCCCGGCGTCAGCGCGACGACCGACGACGGCATCGAACTGTACTTCCGGTCCGACTGGTACTCCGGCGAGCCGACCCTGGTAGCCGACGGCGGATGCGTGCGGCACGAGGGAATCACGGTGGACTGGGAGTGACAGTGGACCGGAGGTGGTTGCAACTCCCTTCCCGGTGAAAGGACTTCACCGCACCCGGCCGACGCGTCGTGCATCGGCCGGCACGGAGAATATCCTCGCCCCTCACCGCACCGGCCACTAACGTCGGCGTCCATGAAGCAGCGAAGGCAGAAGAAGCTCTCACGGCACCTCTTCGCCGCGATCCTGTCGGATGACGCCGCGCGTGTCTCGGCCCTCCTCCGGGCGGGAGCCGACCCCGACCGAGAGGACAGCGAGGGGACCACCCCGCTCTACGAGGCATGTGTGAACGGCAGTGCCGAGATCGCCCGCCTGCTGCTGGCCGCCGGAGCCTCGCCGGATGCCGAAAGCAGCGGCATCGGCGCTCAAGGCACCCCTTTGTGTGCGGCCTCCTGCTGGGGGCACACGGCGGCCGTGCGGGAACTGCTCGCCCACGGTGCCGATCCGAACCGGCGGGAGGATCACGGAACCGGCTGGCCCCCCTTGAAGTGGGCCCACAACGGCCCCCACCACGACACCGCGGCCGTCCTCATCACGGCGGGCGCGACCCCGACCGACTAGAGGCATGTCACATTCTCGACCGCTGTGCCGTCCTCCTGTTGCAGCACAGTTCAGATCCATACGAGGAGAGATGACCCGTGTCGACATCCGGAGCAACCAGCAACAGGGACACGCTCGACCGTTTCCACGCCGCCATGAACGGCGGGGACCCCGACGGCATCGCGAGGGCCATCGACGAGTTCGTCGCCCCGGACGTGCTCTTCGACCAGCCCGTGCCCACGGGCTCGACGGGGACCGAGGCCCTGAAACAGGTGTGGAAGAAGCTCCTGCAGGCGTTCCCCGACATCCATGTCACCGTCGAGGAGACGATCGCCGAGGGCGACAAGCTCGTCTCCAGGAACACGGTGACCGGAACGCACCAGGGCGAGTACCAGGGTCTGCCGCCCACCGGGAAGTCCGTCACCTACAGCGAGATCTTCATCCTCCGCTTCACCGAGGGCAGGATCGCCGAGATCCGCGGCGTCGTCGATGTGCTCACGCAACTGCGTCAACTCGGCGCGCTTCCGTCCTGATCACTTCAGCGGCCCCGGCGAGCCGTTGAGGCCCGTACATCCAGCTCGTCCGGACCGCGCTTCCCGCTGCCGGCGCATTCGCGCAGGTGAAACCCCGGATCCCCAAATCCTGAGGATCCGCGGAGCTGTGGTCCGTCCGCCCCGGGGGGGGGGGGGGGGGAGGGGGGGGGGGGGGAACGCACGCCCGGGAAGAGTGCCCCCCCGTTTCTTGGATGCTCTCCCCCGTATACGCCTGCCCCGGAGAACAAAGGGCG
>NZ_JBVHPY010000003.1:457401-484716 GCF_055567695.1 Streptomyces sp. NPDC026417 | reverse complement strand
GCACCTCGCTTCCTGCTGACGTCGATTCGAGGGAGTGGAACCCCCTGCTCCCCGGCCCCGGATGACCGGCGCGCCTGGTTTCCCCCCCCCCCCCCCCCCCCCCCCCCACCCCCCCCCCCGCCCCCCCCCGCGTCCGGAAATGATGCTCCGCCGCGGCGCGGGCGTTCACCCATGTAGCCGCGTCCACGGAAGCACAGTGGGCCGCACGCTTCGATCCTGGGAGCATGAGCCGAGCAAGCACCAGGAAATCGTCCGGGCCGAACGATGGGCAGCAGGGGGCGAAGAAACCCTCCCGCTTGACGTCCACACGCGTGAGCATGCTGGTACTCGCCGCTCTGGCCATCGTGCTCATCGCGGAGAACACCAAGGAGATCAGGATCCGCCTGCTGATCCCCGTCGTCACCATGCCGCTCTATCTCGCGCTCCTCATCATGTTCGTCCTCGGCGGCCTCTGTGGAGCGCTTCTGGTGCACAGCAGACGCAGGTGACTCGGCCAGCCCACGGGCCCCACGACGGGCGCTGAAGGTCCCCCGCCCATGTGCCCGTCCGACGCCTGGAGCGTGCTCTTCGACCGGCTGACGGAACCGACCACGCGGGCGGCGGCGTCCACCGATGAACAAGATCGTTGGTGGGCGCAGAGGAGCTCGTGATGACCGGCACAGCCACTCGATACCTCTATCTCGTCCGGCACGGAGAGGCATCGCCGGACGAGAGCGGGCTGACTGAGGACGGCCGTCGGCAGGCCACGCTGCTCGGACAGCGCCTTCGGGACATCCCCATCGCAGCTGTTCACCATGGTCCGCTGCCCCGGGCCGAGCAGACCGCACGTCTGATCGGCGACCAGCTGACGAACGTCCCCTTGAGCGTCTCGGAAGTCGCCGGGGACTACGTTCCTCACATGCCGGCCAGGGACGAGCTCCCGGTGGAATCAGCAGACTTCTTCCTCCGCTTTCTCGCTGGTACCACTGCCGAGCAGCGGGAGCACGGCGCTGTTCTGGCCCGCCGGGCGCTGGATGTGTTCACCGGGCCGGCAGATGGTGAACAGGACCGGCACGAACTCGTCGTCACCCACAACTTCCTGGTCGCCTGGCTCGTCCGGGAGGCCATGCACGCGCCGAAGTGGCGCTGGCTCGGCCTCAGTTACGGCAATGCCGCGCTTACGGTCATCCGATACGCGCCCGGACGGCCGCCCTCCGTCCTCGTCTCCAACGACATGCGGCACCTGCCCACCGAACTGCGGTGGACCGGATTTCCCCCCGAGTTGCACATCTGAGTGCGCGGCCGTCGAGCCACATGCAGTCGGTGATCGCTCCAGACCCGACGCCGACCGAAGAGGCGGAACCCGACCGGTGGGCGCCACGGCGGGCCGGGGTCTCTCGTGCGGATGGGATCCACTTCGTCAGGGTGGGCCGAACGGGAAACCCCGGCCGGGACGAGGGGTCCCGGGGTCAGTCGGTCGCCTCGCAGTCGGTGTCGAGGAGCTGGATCGGCCGGGTGGCGTCCAGGTCGACGTATGCCCTGAAGGTGGCGGTGTCCTGGCCGTTCTCACCCCAGTGCGTGGTGACGGTGGCGTAGCCGACCCGGGCGGACTGGGCCGTGCTGACCGGGCCGATGTCGATCGACTGCGGCTCGTTCTGCGCGCACAGCAGCACGTCGAAGCCCTCGCTCGCGGCGACCTTCTCCTGCAGGTGCTCGGAGATTCCGTAGGCGCGAGCGAAGTCGCCGGGGCCCTGCTCGCCGTAGAAGGTCACCAGGAAGGTGTGAATCTCCTGGGCGGTGTAGCGGCCGTTGGGGTCGGTGAACGCGGCGGCGGGGACGGAGGTGGCGGCCGTCTTCGCGGCGGGGGCCGTCGCGGCCGAGGCGGGCGCCGTGGCGGTGAGCGCCAGGCCGAGGACGGCGGTGCATCCGGCGGCCGAGAGAGCGATACGCATGGTCGGGCGCGTGCTGGTGCGGAACATGTGGGAACCCCGTTTTCGTCTGGTGGCGATGTGTCGAACGGTCGGTGCCGTCCTGGCCCGCGAGCCGCGCTCACCGGGCCGGTCACAGGAGGAGACCTGCGACCCCGGGGGTCCGTTGTGCTCGCTCCGGTCGCTGTTCCCGTCCTGCGACAATCGCAGCCCTGCCGTCACATACGGTGGTCGACCGCTGCTCGGGGGTCTTTTCGCCTGCGGGGTCTCGTGGCTGCCTGGCCGATCGCGTCAGCGTCTCGCCGCACGCCTCTGGGGCCGCGGCCGGTTGAGTCTCTCGGGCCGCGACCGCGCTTGCCGGTCAGAAGGAGACGACGCGGGCGATGAAGTAGCCCGCCACCAGAACGGCTCCCGCGATGATGAGGCAGATCCAGATCGTCGGGTGCTCCCACAGCCCGCCGTCGGCCCGTTCCTCATGGGATTCGGCAGTGGAACCCTCGACCGGCGGGGTCTCTCCGGGAGGTACGAGTGGGTCGGTCATGATTCAAGCTTGCGGGATGCACGGGAGCAGCGCACCTGCTCGCAAGTCCGGACACGCGGCCTCCGCGATGCGCCGGCTCGCCTTCCCTGCTCCGCCGAGGGGGCCTCAGCGGAGCGGGCCCGCTGAGGCCGTGGCCGTCAGCTGCGTGTGCGCGGGGCGTCGTACTGCCCGTCGGTGACGGGTTCCGCCCACTGCGTCTCGGGGGTGTCGTCGCCGGTGCCCTCCCGCATGGCGAGGTGTTCCATGAACCGGTCGGGCGCGGCGCCGTGCCAGTGCTCCTCGTGGGGCGGGCAGCCGACGGTTTCGCCGGGGTGGGCCTCCAGGACCGTGCCGTCACGGGTGCCGATCAGGGCGATGCCGGAGACCACGTGCAGGGTCTGGCCCACGGCATGGGCGTGCCAGTTGGTACGCGCGCCCGGCGAGAAGCGTACGAGGTTGGCACGCATCCGGGAGGGTTCCCGACCGGCGACGACAACGATCACCACACGTCTCCGGTGAACCAGTCGGCCGGGGCCTTGCTGGTGGGCCGCTGCTTGATGAACTCCATGAGGGTCCTCTCGGTGCGGGTGGTGCGGTGAAACGGGGCTCTGGCGTACGTCGGCGCAGGTGAGGCGGGTGTCAGTGCCGGGCCCGGGCCGGGCGCCTCGACGGGTTCCAGGGGTGGGCAGCCCCTTGAGCGCGGAGCCGCACGGGCACGCATGTCGCGGCGTCGCCCCACCCCGCGGCGTAGTGCCGGAAGTCGCCGCGCTCGGTGCGCATGGCGTACAGGCGCTCCGCCAGCGTCGGGGCTGGAGTGCTCGGCCTCGGGCCGGATGGCGCCGGGGACGATCAGCCGGGCGGCGTGGATGTTCTCCGGGGCGAGAGGGCGTCGTGGAGCGTGCGGAGGTACGCACTTCCCCGGCGAACGCGAGGGAGGTGCCGGCCCGCTCGGGGTGCGGTCGACCGCGCTGCCGCCGTTGACGAACAGCAGCGTGCCGCGGCCCAGCGAGCGCATGCCGGGCAGGACCGTGTTCACGCAGGTGATCGGTCCCTTGACCGAGAACGCCGGCGGTCGTCGAGGTCGCCGGGGGCGGTGTCCAGGAGCGGCTGCATGAACTCGGCGCGGGGCACGGAGCTGGACTGCAGGACCTCGACCGGTCCCAGCTGGTCGGCGGCCGACTGCAGTGCCGACGTGAGCGAGGTGGGATCGAGGACGTCGGCGGTGAATCCGCGGGCCTGGACGCCGTCGCTGTGCGGCGCGGCCACGAGGGAGTCGAGGTGGTCGGCGCTACGGGCCGGCAGCGCGACGGTGTGTCCGGCGGTGCCGAAGCGTCGGGCGCAGGCCAGGCGCGGACCCGGTCCGGCGCCGACGAGGGCGTAGGTGGTCACGGTGGGTCCTCCGCAGGGGGGCACGGATGAGCGGGCGAAGGGGACAGCCGCGGGGACGGGCCACGTCCCCCCACTGACGGGATGGTGCAGGTCAGAGGCGGAGGAGGGTCTTGATCGCCCGGCGCTCGTCCATCGCCTTGTAACCCTCGGCGACCTGGTCCAGGGGCAGGGTGAGGTCGAAGACCTTGCACGGGTCGATCCGCCCGGAGACGACCAGGTCGATCAGTTCGGGCAGGTACCGCCGCACGGGGGCGGGGCCGCCGCGCAGTCCGACGTGGGAGAAGAACAGTTCCTGCCCGTCGATGGCCACCTCGTGGGGGACGCCGACGAAACCGACGTTGCCGCCGGGCCGCGCGGAGTGCAGTGCCTGCTGCATGGCCTCGCCGGTGCCGACGCACTCCAGCACCGCATCGGCCCCGATTCCGCCGGTGAGCTCCTTGATCCGGGCGACACCGTCGTCGCCGCGCTCGGTGACAATGTCGGTGGCGCCGAACTCCCGGGCGAGCTTCTGCCGCGACGCGTGGCGGCTCAACGGCCGCATGGACGTGCTCGCCACCAACCGGCTCGCCCGCGCCCTCTACAGCGAACAGCGACCTCTACGCTTCCCCGCACAACCAGGCGAACCTCGCCCGGTTCAACTTCCTCGCCCCGGCCTCCCGTCGCTTCTCTCCCGACTGGGACCTTGCCGCCGACGTCTCCGTCGCGAGGCTGCGCACCGAGGCCGGCCGCAACCCCCACGACAAGGACCTGCACGACCTGGTCGGTGAACTGTCCACGCGCAGTGACGAGTTCCGCACTCGATGGGGCGCTCACAATGTCCGCCACCACGGCACTGGCACCAAGCGCTACCACCACCGGGCCGTCGGTGAACTCACCCTCGCCTACGGAGGGTTGGAGATGACTGCGGAACAGGGCCTGACCCTGACCGTCTACACCGCCGAGCCGGGCTCGCCCTCCGAGGAGGGCCTTCGCCTGCTGGCCACCTGGGCCGCCACCCAAGACAGCCGCTTCCCCACACAACAGCCCGCGGGCTGAACGGAGTCGGGGCGCCGGGCCGGATGTGTGCCGCTCGCGTGGGTGTGGTGCCGGTCCCTGGGCGGCCGTCCTGGCAGGATGACGGCATGGAACGTGTGCTTGGAATCGGTGGACACTTCATGCGGGCATCCGACCCGGCGGCCCTCACTACCTGGTACCGCGACTGCCTGGGGCTCGATGCCGACGAGCACGGCGTGTGGCAGCAGCATCCCGGGCCGACGGTGTTCGCGGCGTTCGAGTCCGAGACCGACTACTTCGGGTCGCGCACCCAGCAGACCATGCTGAATTTCCGGGTCCGCGACCTCGACGCGATGCTCGCGCAGCTGCGTGCCAACGGAGCGGATGTGGCCGAGGAGACGCAGGATCTGGAGGGCTTCGGCCGGTTCGGCTGGGTCACCGACCCGGAGGGCAATCGGATCGAGCTGTGGCAGCCGGCAACGGCCTGACGCCGCACCGTGGGCTACCGGTCGGGGGCCTGCGGAACGTACGGGACGGAGTCGGCCATGGCGTCCGTGACCGGCCACGGTCGAGCCCCTCGGGGTCCCGCGCGAAGGCCTGCCGGCGGCCGGCCCGATGCGGTCTGCGCATGGGTGCCAGGAATCCGGCATGGCCTACCGGGAGGCCCTTGCCGGGGATGCGGACCCGAAAGCACCTCGGCCGGCGGGCCGGGACCGTCCACGACCGCTGATCGGAGGGTGGCGAACCCACCCATACTCACTTCATCCCGATAAGCTCCAAAATGTGAACACGTCAGTACGGCTCCGGCGCCGCCACCGTCCCTACGGCGGTCAGCGGCGGGCCGTGCTGCTGTCACCCCTGCTCGTCACCGCCCTCATCGCCGCCCTGGCTTTCGCCACGCCGAGAGAGATCGCCTTCAGCCGCCTCCTCACCGCGGCACCCGCCCTCGCCGCCGCGGTCTGGCCCGTGGTCCCGACGATCATGCTGGGAGCGTTCTGCTTCCTGATCATGATCGGCATCAGCTTCGTCCACTCCGACCTGGGGACGCCGTACACGGCTGCGGCGATCGCGGCGGTGACCCTCGCGGCCGCCTACGCCAGCCACCTCCGCCTCCAGCGCGAGGAGACGCTCTTCCAGGTGCGACTGGTCGCCGACGCGGCCCAGAAGGTGCTCCTGCGCCCGCTGCCGCACCGCATCAAGGACATCGAGATCGAGTCGCTGTACCGAGCCGCCCAGGAGCAGGCCCGGATCGGAGGCGATTTCTACGAGGCAGCCGACACGCCGTACGGAGTCCGGCTGCTCATCGGTGACGTGCGCGGCAAGGGCCTGTCGGCGGTGGGGGCCGCGGCGGCGGTGATCAACTGCTTCCGGGAGAACGCGTACGACCAGCCCGATCTCAAGGGCCTGATCCATCGCCTTCAGGTCACCATGACCCGGCACAGCGCGGCGACCGCCGCCGACGACCAGCAGGAGCACTTCGCCACCGTGCTGATCACCGAGATCCCCTACGGCAGCGGCCACGTCAAGGTCCTCAACTGCGGGCACCCGCCGCCTGTGCTCGTGCAGAGCGGCGAGATCCGCGTCCTGGAACCCGCCCGCCCCTCGACACCCCTCAACCTCGCGGCGCTCCTCGGGAGCCACTACTACGTGGACACCGTGGCCTTCGCCCCCGGCGATCAGATGCTGCTATACACCGACGGCGTAACCGAGACCCGCGATCGCAGCGGCACGTTCTTCCCGCTGCCGGACTGGATGGGCCGGCACCGCTCGGCGCCGCCCCGCGAACTGCTGAACCAGCTGCACAAGGACCTGCTCCGCTACAGCGGCGGGGGGCTCGACGACGACATCGCGGCCCTCGCCGTACGCTGCCGGCCCCCGTCGGCCCTGGAGCACTAGGGGGTGTCGCTCGCGACGATGCCGCAGACCTGGGGCGCGCGTCACCGTCGGGAGCGACCGGGTGAGTACGCGGTCCTCCGCGCCTGAGTATCCGCCCTCATGTGTGGCGGCCGCCCGGTGGCGAGGATCGGATCATGGATCCTCGCGCTTACGCAGCTCTGTACGGGCCTGTGAGAATGCCTCCGCCGCCGCAGCGCCGAGTGGCCACGCTGCTCGCGGGCGTGCTGTGGTCGCTGACGTTCATCTCGATGTCCTGGCTTGCGTTCCTCGTTGCCATGGTGACGCTGTGGGGAGCGGCGGAAGGACTCGCGGTGGGCGGCTTCCTCCTTCGATGTGCCCTGTACATGGGCATCGGTGTCACCGTGTTGGCGACGGTGGCGTGGCTGCCACCGGTACGCAGGCTGACGCTCCTGAGCCGCATGGTGCTGTTGGGCCTGCTCGCATGCCCGGTACCCCTCGTCCTGGGGGTCGCGGCATGGGTCGACACGGGCTGAGGTTCACATCGACCGTCCTCGTGCGAGGAGAGCCGGTTCCCCTCGGCGCGGCCGCGACTGGCAGGATGAACGGATGGAGATCATCCACGTGACGAGGCACACGGTGAGCCGCCAGCGCTTGGAGCAGGCCCTCGGCGACATGGCAGACCGTGTCCAGCACCGTTTCGAGGAGGTCTACCACCACGAGTACCCCCTGCGCGAGATGCTGGCGGAACTCGGTCGGGAGTTGCTCGGCCACGTCGCGGCACGCAGTGTGGACGATCCCGCACTGGAGGACGAGCGGACACGGCTCGCGCTGACCACTGCGGCTGAATGCCTCTTCGGTGTACTGGAGCTGGGCTGCTGCCCGGACGGTGACTGGGAGATCCCCTTCCCCCTGACTCGGACGCGTTTCACCAGTGAGGAGAAGGACTTCGACGAGATGCGGGACGCGGCCGACACGGTCACCGCCCGCAATTGGGTCGAGGCGTTCGACATCTGTGTGGCCGGCGGCCTGGTGCGGGACCGGGAGCGGGTGATCGGCTTGCTGCTGCGGCATGACTACGCCCCGATGCTGCACGAGAAGCTGCCGCACGCGCGACGTGACTCGGTCTCCGATCCGGCCGACCTTGCGCACATGGACGCCTTGTGCGGCTATCTGACCCCGGCCCAGGGCCATCTGCCGCGCGACTGGCCGCAGATGACACTGTGCATGCCGTCCATCGACGAGCGCCTGGACGCGGCGCTGGCCCTGGACGCCGCCGGTGCGAAGAGCCCCGACCAGCGGCTGCTCCGCATCCTGCTCCGGGACGACCAGGCCGCCTTCGAGCAGGCACTGCACCAACGCCTGGTGGACCACCGCGCGGGCGCCGGTGAGGACCCCGCGCCGCAAAGCCTGCTGCCCGTGGGCGCGATCGCGCTGGCCGCGCTCGCCGTGCAGGTCCACGGCTGGGACCTGCGGATCGAGTCCGACTACCTGCCCGCCTCGCTCCTGACCGCCCCGGCGCCAACCGCTTCCTGACCCGGCCCCGCGCTGGGGGGTCCGGCACAGCCTCCTCTCCTGCTGCCGCGGCGGACACCGGCGTCACGTCGACCTGCCCCGCCCCGGGTCCGGCACCGCCGGATCGAGGGGCGCCGGAAGTCCGCGGCTCCCGCCGACCGGCTGAACTTCCACCCCCGTATCAGCGTGGCGCACACCGCCGCCTGGCCTGCCCCCGCACAACGAAGGGAGGCCCGTCGGCCCCGGCAGCGCCATCGACGTCGCGGAGGACCTCCTGATGCCACGCCCCGACCCCGCTCCGGCCCTCCCGGTCCTGCAGCGGCCCGCGGCTGCCGCCACCCCCGCGGCCGGGGACCTCGGTCTGGAGGCGCGCCTGGCCGCTGTGGACGCCGCCATGACCGTACGGCTGGAGGAGGCTGCCGTCGCCCATGAGGTGCGCATCGCCCACATCCCGACCGAGCCGGTCGACCTGGCCGCCGTCGTCACGGTCCCGCTGACCCCGACGCTCCCGCCGCCCGCGGTCCCGTACCAGACGCCCGTCGCCGCGCTCCTGCAGCGCGCCCATCGGCGCATGCAGACGGACGGATGGTGCGCCGGCAGCCTGATCGACGACGAGGGTGCGGTCTGCCTGCTGGGAGCGCTGCGCATGGAGGCGGGCGGTGATCGGGGGCTGGAAGCGGACGCCGCCCGCGTCGTCCTCGATGCGATCCGGAGGCGGTTCGGCGACACCGTCGACTCGGTGCCGTCCTTCAACGATGCCTGGAACAGTGGCGCAACCCCGATGAACATGCTCGACCGGGCCGCCGGCCTCGCCGACGCCCGCGGACTGTGACGCCCCGCCCCGTCCGGCCTCGGCCGGGAACCGACCCCGGGAACAGATATGCGTATCGCGTGCCGGGCGACATGGGCCTCGCCCTCGGAGACAGGGCCGCCCAGGTGACTGCCGGAGCCTGTGGCGGGCAGCGGACCGCCTGCGTGCCGGGTCCCTCCTATCGTGGAGGATCAGCACATCCACGTCGGTATCGAGGCGGACAGCACATGAGGAAACCGCAGATCGACTACGCGGCGGTGTTCCACGCCCTGCCGGGCATGGTGGCTCTGCTCACCCCCGACCTGGTGTACGCCGACGCGAACGAGGACTTCCTCAGACTGGCCGGACGCACGCGCGAACAGCTGCTGGGCCGCTACATCTTCGACGTCTTCCCCGAGAACCCGAACGATCCCGCCTCGGCGGGTATGCGGGAGACCCGGGAGTCGATGCTGCGCGCGGTGACCACCGGCGAACGCGACACGATGGCAGTGCTGCGTTACGACATCGAAGATCCGCAGCGGCCCGGCCACTGGGCGGAGCACTTCTGGAGTCCGGTCAACGCCCCCGTCCTGGACTCGGACGGGCGCGTGGTGCTGATCGTGCACCGGGTGGAGGAGGTCACCGAGCTCATCCGCGCTCGCCGCGGCACAGGCACCGACAGCAGCCGGGCCCGGGTGCTGGAGGCCGAACTGTTCACCCGCTCCCGTGAGTTGCTGGAGGTCAACGATCGCCTGCGCCGGGCCCAGGCGCGCGACCGCGAGGTCGCCCTGGCCCTGCAGGGGGCGATGCTGCCCGCGCCGACGCCGGTCGGTCACCACCGGGCAGCCGTTCGCTACCGGCCCGCTGTCGGCACCCTCAATGTGTGCGGTGACTGGTACGACCTGATCGACCTGCCGGGTGACCGCATCGCGGTCGCCGTGGGCGACGTCGTCGGCCACGGCCTCGAGGCGGCCTGCGTCATGGGGCAGCTGCGCAGCGCGTTGAGCGCGGCGGCCCGCGTCGCCGACGGCCCCGCCCAGGCGCTGGAAGCCCTCGGCCTCTACGCCCGCCATGTCGACGGGGCCGAGTCGAGCACGGTGGTGAAGGCCTACATCGACTGGCCGACCCATACGCTCACGTACAGCAGCGCGGGCCATCCGCCGCCCGCCCTGTTCCACCCGGACGGCACCGTGACCTTCCTCGACCAGGCGACCGATCCGCCCCTCGGCGCGCGTCCCGAACACGTGCCGCGGCCGGAGGCCACCACAGCCTTCGTCGAAGGCGCCACTCTGGTCCTCTATTCCGACGGCCTGATCGAGCGCCGCGACGAGGACATCGACGTGGGCCTGAACCGCCTGGCGGACTCCCTCGTCCGGCACGGACACACCGGTCCCGAGGCTTTGGCCGACGCCCTCCTTGCCGACCTGCTCCCCTCCGGCGACAGTACCGACGACACGGCGCTGGTCATCATCCGCTTGTGACCCCTTCGGCGTCCGACGGGCGGGTCGGCACGACGGTCGTCGGCCCGTATCCGCCACCGTTCACTCGAATGAGTGACGGATAGTTCGACGCGCAACCATCCCCGACCTCCGCGAGTCCTTCACACGCAACACCATTTGTTCACCCGTGAAGGAGCATCTCTTGCGTAAGGGTTCTGTGCTGACCGTGGCCGTCACCACCGGCGCGCTGGCCGTCCTCGCCTCCATACCTGCCCACGCCGCCGAATACACCTCCGCGCTGAAGCTCCGCGGGGTCCAGTACGACGCGCCGGGCCGGGACTCCAACAGCTGCTCCTCGGGCAACACCGACGAGGAATACCTGACGATCAAGAACTACTCGTCCTCGGCGACCATCAACCTCAAGGGCTACGTCGTCAAGGACGCCACCGGCAACCGCTTCACGTTCACCGCCAACCACTACCTGCAGCCCGGCGACTACGTGAAGCTGCGCGGCGGCAACGGCACCGACTCGGACGCGAACAACGTGGTCTACCGCGACAACTGCAACTTCATGTGGAACAACGACAAGGACACCGTCTACCTGTACAAGCCCTCCGGCAGCCGCGCGGACGTCCACTCGTACACGAAGAGCGGAAACGACCCCGACGGCAACGGGTACATCGGCTACCACGGCTGATCCCGCACCGCGACCGAACTCGGCCGCCGCACCCCTCGGTTGTGCGGTGTGGCGGCCGCGTTCGGTCGCATCCACCCGGCCGAAGAGTTCCGCGCTTCGCCCTTCGCTGCAGGCCCGGACGGTCCGGCGCCGAGGCACCTGCGTATCGTTCGCACGGTGTACGCCACCCCGTGCTCGCCGAGCACTGGTCACACATTGCAGGCGAGAAGACAGACAGTGACCGCGGTCTTTCCGCACGACCGTTCCGGAGCACCGCGATGAACCCACGTACTCGCCTGGCCCTCGTGCCGGCACTGGCCGCGGTGCTGCTTGCCTGCGGGTCCGGTCCGGAGCCCCACTCCTCCCCCGTCGACCGGAAGCCCTTCTGGCAGGCCGAGTTCGCCGGAGCAGCGGCCACCCGCCCGTCGGACAGGTTCTGGAACACCGAGACCGGAAACCGGGAGGCCGAGGGTTGGGGCAACAATGAACTGCAGTACTACACGGACGATGCGGCCAATTCGTCCCTCGACGGCAAGGGCCACCTTGCGGTCTCGGCGCGACCGGCCCCCGCCGGATCCGAACTTCCCTGCTACACGACCGAGTTCTGTTCCTGGACCTCGGCGCGCCTGACCACCGAGGGTAAGGTCGCACTCACCCACGGACGCGCGGAGATCCGCGCGAGGCTTCCCACCGGGACGGGACTGCTGCCGGCGATCTGGATGCTGGGCAACAACGGCGTCGAGTGGCCCGGACAGGGTGAGATCGACATCTGCGAGGTGGTCGGCGGGGAACCGCGAACGGTGTACGGCACCGCACACGGGCCGACCTACTTCAACGAGGACGGGATCGGCGGCTCCACCTCCCTCCCTGCCGACGCCTCCCGGGCGTTCCACACCTACGCCGTCGACAAGCAGCCTCGTCGCATCACCTGGTCCGTCGACGGAAAGCCGTACTTCACTCTGACTCCGTCGGAGCTGCCGGCCTCACGCGACTGGGTTTTCGAACAGGACATGCACCTGCTGCTCAACGTCGCCGTCGGAGGCGACTGGCCCGGTCCTCCCGACACCTCCACACCGTCACCCGCGACGATGACGGTCGACTACGTCCGCTTCTACGGCAAGGGCAGTGCGTGACGCCTCACCGGTGACGTCGTCCGCCCGCTTCCAGCGACGGGTCGCTGACCGCCTCCTGTCCATGTCAGTAGGGCAGACCCTCCGCCGCCGCGTTCAGGGCCGCGCGGAGGCACTCCGTGATCTCGCCGCCGGAGGCACGGGGGTCGTCCGCGTAGAGGCGGGCGAAGTCCTCCGCCGCCGCGCGCAACGCTCCGTTGAGGGTGGCGGCGTGCACTCTCACCCTCAGGTCGCCGGCGTGGCTTCCGGACCGCTGGGCCAGGAGTCGGGCGAGCACCGGCAGGGCGTCGTCATGGGCCTGGAGCCAGACCGCCCGCAGTGCCGGGTCGGTGCCGGTCATGCGGATCAGGTCGAGGATGGCGGGGGCGGCCGGAGGAAGCTCGCCGCTGCGGTAGGTCTCGGTGAAGAAGTCCAACAGGCTTGTGCCCGGCGGCCAGTGGCGCAGGCGCTCCACGGCGAACTCCAGCCCGGCCGCGAGCAGGGGCAGGACGCAGCTCTCCTTGGTGGCGAAGTGGCGCCACAGCGTGCGCGAGGAAATACCCACGGCGTGAGCGATCTGTTCTCCCGTGGTGGCGGTGACGCCCTGCGTGGTGAACAGGCGGACGGCCTCACGGGCGACCTCGAAGCGCAACGCGGCCTTGCGCCGCTCGGCAAGTGACGGTCTGGCGTCCGGTGTTCCGGGCTGCTCTCGTCCCGCGGATGGCGCCTCGCGCACTCTCGCTCCACCGTCCCTCTCGCTAGGTCTCGCAGCATAGCGAAGCGGGTCCCTCCTGGCGCATGCAGACGTCTTGTCACTGAGTGACAGGCGACCTTACTCTGCAGTAGGTGACTGGCGAGTAAGTACAGAACTCGCCCGTGACGCTACTTGGCATGCCCACGCCATTTCTGCGCTTGGCCATGCCTGCAGTCCCGGCCGTCCCCGCCCTTTCCCCGCCCGCACCGCGCACCACGCCGCCGATCGGACGGCATCCCCCTCGTCAAGGAGCCGCAGATGCCCCTCGCCAGCAGACGCGCCCTGCTCACCGGTGCCGCCGGACTCGCGACAGCGAGCGTCCTGCCACCGCGGGCCGCCTCGGCCGCAGCGACCCGCGTGGGACTGGTGCCTGGACGAACCTGCGGGAGGACTTCGGGAGCGAGCAGGGCGGGCCCGCGGTGTTCGGCAGCAAGGCATGGGACGACCCGGCCGCCGCGAACACGGTCATCCAGGCTTCGCTGCCGCCCCCGGACCGGACACCAGGACGACCATGCTCGTCGGTTTCGGAGTGAGCGCCGACCGCGGCCACTTCCGTTACGACACCGCCACCGACTCCGTGTCCCTGCACTGGCCCCGAGGCGGGGACGCCGCCAGCCACGAGCGCATCCAGCAGAGGGTCTCACGCATATCCAGCGGGCTCGGCGTGCTGACCGAGACCAACTCCCTGGTCAACAGCACCTGGCATCCCCTCGGCGGCGCACCGATGGGCACCGTGTGCGACCTGGAAGGCCGCGTGCAGGGCCAGAAAGGACTCTACGTACTCGACGGCGCCCTCATCCCGGGCACGACGGGAGCCTGCAATCCCTCCATGACCATCGCCGCCGTCGCCGAACGGGCGATGGACTCCATCACCACCCAGGACATCGACGCGATCATCTGAACCAGCAGCGAGGAGCACGCAATGAGCCGCAAGAGAAGCATGTCCCGCCCCCTCCTCACCCAGCCCTCCGCACCACCGCCCGCTCCGGCCGGCCGCCGTACCGCACCGGCCGGGCTGCGCCTGCTGACCGGCGCCGTCGCGGGCACCGTCTGCCTCTGCCTCTCCACGGCACCGGCCACCGCGAGCGACACCGGGACGGTGGTCTCCCGCGGAATCACCATCCCCGCGTTCTACAACCCCCCAGCCGAACTGCCCTCCGCCAACGGCACATTGATACGCACCGAGCCGCTTGCGCTCGGGTTGAGCATCCCCGGCCTCGACGGCCGCCCGATGCCGGGCACCGCGACCCGACTGATGTACAGGTCCACGGATTCCAACGGGCAGCCCGTCGCCGTGACCGGCGCCTACATCGAACCCTCCGCCGCCTGGACGAAAGGCGGACCGCGCCCGCTGGTCGCGGTGGCGTCGGGCACCATGGGCCAAGGCGACCAGTGCGCGCCGTCCTTCGCGCTGGAGAACCCGCTGACCCTCACCGGCGACACCGTGTCCGTGGGGTACGAGGCCCTGGCCATCTACCGAATCCTGGCCACCGGAGCAGCCGTCGTCGTCACCGACTACGTCGGACTCGGCGCCACCGACCGCCTGCACACCTATGTCAACCGGCTCGACGAGGGGCACGCCCTGCTGGACGCGGTCCGGGCCGCCCGCGGCGTGCCCGGAGCAACGGTCACCCGCTCCTCCCCCACCGGGTTGTACGGCTACAGCCAAGGCGGTGGCGCCACCGCGGCTGCCGCCGAACTCCAGTCCTCCTATGCCCCCGACGTCCCACTCGCCGGAACCTACTCAGGCGCGCCTCCGGCGGACCTCACGTCCGTCATGAAGGGCATCGACGGCAGTGCACTCGCGGGCGCGCTGGCCTGGTCCATCAACGGCTTCGCGCAGGCAGACCCCGATCTCCGCACCGTCATCGAGGCGAACATCAACGACACCGGCAAGGCCGCGCTGAAGGACGCGTCGACCATGTGTGTCGGCGACGCCCTGTTCGGCTACGGCTTCACCAAGAGCACCAAGTGGACCGACGACGGCAAGTCGATCGGCGACATCATCGCCGCCGAGCCCCGGGCACAGGGCGCCCTGGACAAGCAGCGCATCGGCACTCTCAAGCCGACCGGTCCGGTACGCCTGGCCACCGGCACCGAGGACGACATCGTCCCCCACGCCCAGGCACGCCAACTGGCCCTGGACTGGTGCCGCAAGGGCGGAAACGTCACCTACGAGGCCATCAAACTGCCCAACCTGGGCGACAAGCTCCTCACCAACCACCTCGTACCGCTCCTGACGGACCAGGCGGACGCCATCGACTGGTTGACCGACCGCCTCGCCGGCAGGCCGGCCTCCTCCAACTGCTGGACGATGCCCCTTCAGCCCTGAGCCGTCCCGGTGTCCCGCCGCCGAGGCCGCCTCTCCCGGCTGCGGGGCGCCCCCGGACGCACCACCGCCTCGGCACCTCCGCCCCTGGGTCAGCCGCGGACCCCGGGGACCACATCTCCGTGCGGACGACCGCTGCCCGGGCCGGGTCAGTCCGCTTCGGTGCGGGCTTTGCGGGCGAGCAGTTGGATCCCCTGGAATTGACGTCGGTCTGTCGGCTCGGGCTCACAGATCAGCCGGGCCACCTCGGCCAGTCCAGCGTTGCCCAGCAGCGTGGCGAGGTGATCGGGCGACCACCGATACGCCGGCGCGACCGCGTGATCGAAGACCTGCGTCCGATGAGACGGGCCATCGGTCGCGGAGAAGCCGATCAGGAGATGGCCGCCAGGTGCCAGCACACGGTGGAACTCGGCCAGGAGGGCGGGGAGTTCCTCCGGCGGAGTATGGATGACGGACCAACGGGCGAGCACGCCCCCCAGCACGCCGTCGGCGATGTCCAGCGCGGCCATCGTGCCCACGTCGAACTCCAGCCCCGGATAGGCCTCTCGAGCCAACTCGATCATCGCGGGAGAGGCATCGACACCGAACGCCGCCAGGCCCAGCTCTTCCAGGTGAGCGGTGATGTGGCCGGGACCGCACCCCAGATCGGCGACCCGAGCCTCTCCCTGTGCACGTACGACCTCGGCGAAGGCACCCAGGATGGCGCGATCCAGGGGGCTGTCGCGCAGTGTGTCGCGGAACATCTGCGCGTAGGTGAGGGCGGCGGCGTCGTAGCCCTCGCGGGCGGTGTGGAAGGCATCGTGTTCGACCATGCCCGCGAGGGTAGTTCGCACCGCTGCGGCGAGCCCACCGGACCACGAACTCTGCGGCCCTGTGAGTCGGCCGTCGGCGGCCACCACCGCGGGTGCCACCGAGGGCGGTTGGCAGAACCGCCAGACGACCGCTCGGGCCCCGGCGCCCGGGTGTCCTGCGTCTCCGCCTGCGCCGCCGTCGCCGTCGCCGTCGCGGCGCCGGCTGAAAGCCTTGCCGACGCACAAACGGATCGGGTAATTCAGATGAGGCGGGGAAAAACACCAGGGCCGAAATTTCGGCTGGCGCTGGTCAGGATCGTGATCGGCACAATTCATGAATATCGGGCACCGCAAGGGTGACCGCAGGGACATCCGCGAACGGAAACTCCGGGTCCGTTCATGCGCACCGGTTGTGGCATGTTTCAGTCAATGAATAGCCGGAAACATCCTGCCTATGGATCATTATCGTGGCCTAGCGTTTCGTGCGCTCGGGAATTACTGGAGCATCGTGACTGAAGGGAAATGATCCCCATGCGCACGAGAATCAAGATGGGCGTCGCCTTGGCCGCCGGCGCCGTTGCCACGCTCGGCCTGGCAGCGCCGACCTCCGCTTCGACCGAACTCGAGAGCACGATCGCAGCGCAGGCACAGAAGGCGGGCCTGAACAAGAGCGAAGTGGCCGGCCTGCAGCGCCAGATCGACCAGCAGATGGCCAAGACCCCCGGCGGAAAGCAGATCGGCGTCAACCAGGTCGCATGGCGTGGCGGCAAGGCCGTCATGACCTTCCCGCTGCCGGGTGAGAAGCAGGCCAGGGCCGTCAACGAGCCCCTGGGCACACTCGGAACGGCCAACTGCAGCTACCTCTGGACGTGCCTGTACGAGCACTCCAACTTCGACGGCCGTCGTCTGACCTGGTCGGACTGCAACTTCGAGAACCTCGCCAACTGGGGCTTCAACGACCAGACCACCTCCTGGCACAACAACCAGAGCCGGGGCACCAAGACCTACGTGTACAACTGGACGGGCTCCTCCTGGGCCCTGCTGTGGACCTCCACGGCCCCGTCCGCCAGCTCCAACGTCGGCAGCGCCAACAATGACAAGGCCGACGGACTCTGGGTGTGCTGACCGGCGCCCTGCCACGGCTGACTGAACAGCCCGGGAAACAGGACGGCGTATCTTCCTGAATCGGCCGGGACATTTTCCAGGCCCGTCTCTCATACGGCGGAGATCCGCTTCTTTCATTTGGGGTCGCATCCCATTGGGCTGCGACCCCATTGCGATACTGCGCCATGATCGGTCCATGCGCTGAACTCGGAAAAACGCGTGAAAGGTGTCCGGAGGCCGAGACGCTCGACCCGAGAAAAAGCGCCCTCACCATCGAGAACTCGCAATCACCTCTCCGGCCGCGGCCGGTCCGAGTGCGGCCGGAACACGCGCGCCGATCTTTCGCCACCATCCCACTTCGCACACGCAGGCAACGCGCAGCGGGAGAGGTACGCGGCTGGCAACAGACGGCACAGAGCCGGGCGTTCGTCTGGTACGACGGCGAAGGGCATAATGGGGGCCAGCGCGTTGCCGGTGGGGACATGAACCGGTGCCGACGGTGATCAGATCGGAGGCGCCGCGTTCACGCCGGGAGGGCACATCACCTGTCTCACCCAAGCAGCCGGAAGCACTCGCTCGGCCGGCGACGACTCTGGGGCGGCGGCCGCCTCATCCACGGCCCCCGCCCCTACCCGAGCAACCATGCCACCTGCACCGAACCGACGGCCGGGAGTGCCACAGGGTCCACACACCGCCTGCGCGATATTTCCCCTCCCCGACACACAGAAGGCCTGTTCACGACACGTACGCCGCGCATTCCCCGCTAGGCCTGCCCCGAGCACTGCTCTTCGGGTGAGGGCGCCCCCTTCGATGCGTGCTGCACGTCCACGCGGCGTGGCAGCAGGAAGGGGGTCGCCAGGAGCAGCACACCGGCCAGGCCGATGGCCGTGCGCGGCCCGCACAGGCTGCCCAGCACTCCCCAGAGAGCCGTCAGCAGCGCGGTCGCGCCTTTCGTCGTCACCGCCCAGGCGGACAGCGTGCGGGCCACCCGGTCCGCAGGTGTGAGCTGGAGTCGGCACGTGGCGTAGACCGGGTTGAAGACACCGCAGCAGAGGATGAGCCCGAACTCCACGGCCAGCACCAGGATCAGGCCGCCGGTTCCGGGCCCGATGAAGGCAAGGCCTACGGGCCAGACGGCACGCAGGGCACCGGAGACGACCATGACTCGGTGCTGCCCGAACCGGGAGGCGAGCGGCCGGGCCAGACGCGAGCCGAGCAGACCGCCGATCGAGGGTGCGGCGAAGGCGAGGCCGTACTGCCAGGGTGAGAACCCGAGTCGGCCGAGCATCAGGACGGCCAGCAGCGGCTGAGTGGCCATGACCAGACCGTTGAACAGGGCGGTGTTGTAGAACAGCGGGCGCAGCATCGCGTCGGCGAGGATGTGGCGCCATCCGTCGAGCAGGTCCCCGGCCCGCATGCGCGCGGGGCCCCGGTGTTCGGGCTGCTGCTCGTGGCCGCCCGTCGCCCGGATGCCCAGGGCCGACAGCAGGTAGCTGACCGCGTCGGCCAGCACCGTCGTCACCGGACCGAGGAGTCCGATCGCGGCTCCGCCGAGGGGCGGCCCGATGATCGTGGCCGTCCAGGCCGTGGACTCGAAGCGGGCGTTGGCGACGAGCAGGTCCTCGGCCGGCAGCAGGGCCTTCAGGTAAGCCCCCGAGGCGGCCCGAAAGGAGATGTCGGCCGCCGCCACGACCACCGAGACCAGCAGGAGTTGGACGAAGGTGAGCGCGCTCAGCGCGAAGGCGGCGGGAATCGTCAGCAGCGCCGCGAACCGCACCAGGTCCATCGCGATCAAGACTCTCCGCTTACGCCGGAACTCCACCCAGGGCCCGAGCGGCACCGCCACGGCTGCACCGACCGCGGCCCCCGCGGAGGAGAGCACGGCGACCTCGGCCGGTCCGGCGTGCAGTACCTGGATGGCGATCAGCGGGAAGGCACCGAAGGCGAGCCACGTGCCGAGCGCGCTGGTTCCGTACGCTGCCCAGAGCCACCCGAAGGGCCGCCCCAGCCGGTGTCCGAGCAGGTGCCTCGCCCCGCGCCCCTTCCGCATGCGCCCGCCCTCACCACTCGCCCGTACAACCGATCCGCGTTGAGGCCCATCAAAACCGTTCGCGTCTTCCCGGATCAAACAACCGCGGGGCGGCTGCGCCACAACCAACAGTTGTAGCTTTAGGGTGGCGGTATGGATCTCGACGCTGTCCGGACGTTCGTCGCCGCTGCTGACGCGGGGCAGTTCCAGGAGGCAGCCGCCGAGCTGTCGGTCACCCAGCAGGCCGTCTCCAAGCGTGTCGCCGCGCTGGAGCGCACGCTGGGGGTGCGGTTGTTCACCCGCACCGCGCGTGGCGCCGAGCTCACCATCGACGGACAGGCGTTCCTGCCCCACGCCCGCGAACTCCTGCGTGTCGCCGAGCGGGCGGTCACTTCCGTGCGGCCCGGCCGCCGACCGCTGCGCGTCGACGTGATCGCTTCGCGCGGCGCGGCGTCCGGGCTCATGCGCGACTTCCACCGGACGCACCCCGGGATCGACCTCGACGTGGTGTGGCTCTTCGACATCGAGAAGGCCCTCGCCGCCATCCGGTCCGGTGAGATCGATGCGTCGTTCCGGGCGGTCACGGTACCCGGGCGCCCCCTGCCCGAGGACATCGAGTCCGCGCGGGTGCTCGACGAACCGCTCGAGCTCCTCACCGGACCCGCGCACGCCCTGGCGGCCGCCCGATCGGTATCCCTGGCCGAGCTCGCCGGGCACCGGATCTGGATGCCCGGCATCGTCCCCGGCACCGAGTGGGCCGCCTACTACGACGACCTCGTCGCCCGGTTCGGCCTCGCGATCGAGGCGACCGGTCCCAACTTCGGCTCCGACGCGCTCCTCGACACCGTCGCGGACACCCCCTCCCTGGCCACGTTCATGGGCGGGCAGACGCGCCTCGTCTGGCCCGCGGGCCACGACCTGCGCCGGATTCCGGTGACCGACCCCACGCCCGTCTACCCGCACTCCCTCCTCTGGCATCGCGACAACCCCCACCCGGCGCTGGCCACCCTCCGAGCGCATCTCGCCGCCACGGCGGCGGGGCACGACGCGGCCGGTACGTGGAGACCGGACTGGGTCATCCCGCGCTGATCCGCCCGGCCGGAAGCGGCTCAGGGCCCACGGCCCGGCCGGTATGGAGCAGTCCCAAGTCCCGCACGGGCCGGTCAGCCCGGTGTGTTCGGCGGCGGCCGGCACGACCGCCCCACCGCGCGGCCGAGGAACCGTCGAACCCTGACCACGGGCGCATCGCGGAGAGGGGCCCGGGGATCACTTGCTCCCGGTGTCACCTGCGCTCAGCGGTCCCACCTGGGCGGACCGACTCTGCGGAGCAGCGAGCAGCGCGGTCAAGGCCGCGCGGGCCTCGGCGACGCGGGTCCGCCAGTCCTCGCTCCGCAGGGCGTCGATGTCCCACTCGGTCACGGGCTCGGTGCCGCTCACGCAGTACCCGTACACCTGCCGGGCCACTTCATCGGTGAGCAGCTCGTCGTAGTGGAACGACCCCTCGAAGGCCGTCCAGGCGACTGCCCGCGTGCCCTCGCACACCCGGCTGAGGGCGGCCCGTGCGAACGCGCGCAGGTCGAGCGAGGTGTCGTCGAAATCGAGGTCGTACGAGATGAGCCCGAGCCGCGCGATGGTCTCCGGTGGGTCCATCAGCGGGAACGGCAGCACGGCGTCCGGAACCAGTCCGGCCAGGCGGAAGGCTTCCTTCGGCAGCGGTGTGCCGCCCGCGCCCAGCACGAAGACGTTCACCGAGAGCGGACCTCGCCAGCTGAGAGCCTCCTGCATGCTGTCGGCTCCCATGTGGATTCCCTTCCGTAACTCCGTGCCGTGCCTGCCCAGCCTAGGCCGTGCCCGGTGCAGAGAGACGCGGCGAGTCGTCGGGCCCGCAGCCGGCATCTGCCCGGGCCCAACCACGGAGCACCCGGGAGCCCTTCGGCGGTGACCACCGTCAACGCGACTGGTCAGGCCCGTTGTCGCGCCCCTGGCGGCGGGCCGCGACGAGGGCGGGGACGACGCCCACCGCCAGGACGACGAGGCCGCGCTTCCACACATCGGCCTCGACGCGGGTCGCCAGCAGGATGCAGGACGCGGCGCCCAGGACCGGGACGACGGCGGGCACCCGGAAGTACCTGCGGTCCACGGAGTCGCGCCGGAGCACCAGGGCGGCGGTGTTGACCATGAAGAACACCACGAGGAGAAGGAGCACCAGTGTGGATGCCAACGTGGCGACGTCCCCGGTCAGGGCAAGGACCAGTGACAGTGCCGTGGTCGCGCCGATGGCCACCCAGGGAGTGCGGCGCTGCGGCAGTACGGTCGTCAGCCGGCGCGGCAGCAGGCCGTCCCGGGCCATGCCGAAGGCGAGGCGGGACGACATGATGCCGGTCAGCAGGGCCCCGTTGGCGACAGCGACCAGGGCGATGGCGCTGAACAGCCGCTCCGGTACCCCGCCGGCAGCCTTGACGACCTCGAGCAGCGGGCCGCTGGAGTCCGCGAGGATCTTCGCCGGGACGGCGGCTGTCGCGGCGAGTCCGACCAGCGCATACACCAGGCCCGCGGTGCCGAGCGCACCGAACAGTGCGCGGGGGTAGGACCGGACGGGATCTCGCGTCTCCTCCGCCACGTTGACCGACGTCTCGAAGCCGACGAACGAGTAGTAGGCGAGCACCGCTCCGCTGAGTACGGCCGCGGCCGCGCTCTTGTGCGGGGTGCCGAGGTCGGTCAGCGATTCGAGGTGGCCGTCGCCGCGCAGCACGATCCAGCCGCCGAGTACGACCACGATCAGCAGGCCGCCGACCTCGATGACGGTGGCCACCACGTTGGCGCGGGTCGACTCCTGGATGCCGCGCGCGTTGAGCAGCGCGAGGGCCACCAGGAAGACGACGACGACTGCGGCCACGGGGAGCGAGACGAACGCGGTGAGGTAGTCGCCGGCGAATCCGCGGGCGAGCGCGGCGACGGACACGATCCCGGCCGCCAGCATGCAGTACCCGGCCAGGAATCCGGCGAACGGCCCGTATGCCCGGGTCGTGTAGTGCGCCGCCCCGCCGGCGAGGGGGTACTTGGTCGCCAGTTCCGCGTAGCTTCCGGCTGTCAGCATCGCCAGGAGCAGAGCGACGGTCAGGGGGACCCAGACTGCGCCGCCGGATGCGGCGACGATCTGCCCCACGAGCACGTAGACGCCGGCGCCGAGGACGTCACCGAGGATGAAGAAGTAGAGCAGAGGAGTCGAGAGTGCGGCCTTGAGGGGACTTGCCGACGCGTCCTTGTCGTCGCCGGTGCGGGCGGGTCCGGTCGGTCGGCTCTTCGCCGGGGATCTGGGGGCGTCCACGGTCAGACCACCTCTCGTTCGGCACCGTTGACGGTGTGCGCGGCATCGGTGATGTGCGGCCCGGGGTACGACCGCACGGGCCGGCGAAGCCACCGGGCGGTCGACCGCCCGGTGGCTCCTCGACCGTCCCCGAGGGCCCCGGCAAGGTCACCCGTCGTGGTACCGAGGGGCAGATCAGTAGCTCGCGTCATGCGCTGCTGAGTAGCCCGGAGAGGCGTGAGGGAAACACCCCATGTGGCGCGTCGCGCCGTGGGCGAAACACCCCGTGCGGCGTGTCGGGCGATGCCGCGTCCGTCGCCGAGCGGGCCCGGACGCCGCATCACCGGTGGAGCCGGGAGGCGAGCCGCGTCAGCGCCTCTTCCCCCTCGGGGAGCGGGCGCAGCGCGTCCACGATCAGGTCGAGCGGCCCGTCCATCCCGTCCGGCGAGTCGACGAGGACATGCTCCGGCTGTGCCTGGAGGAGGACATCGCCTGGGTCCCCTACTGAGCGCGACGGCGATGACGGCGGGGTCGTCGTGCGCCGGGACACGGCGGAGCCGGCCGACCCGCATCCCGCCCTGGCCGACGAAGCGGCCGCCGAACCGGTGGCCGCGCGCCGGCAGCGAACCCGCTCCACCGGAGCGCGGCTACAGCCCTCAGCCGGCGTGAAGGATCCTGAAGTGGTCGGGAGCCGCCGGATCGCGATCGACGACCTGGACCGGCGCCCAGGCCCACTGGCCCACGGTGATGCCCGGCAGCCGTGAGAGCCGGATCCGCCCGCGGGTGCCTTCGACCTCGACGTCCGCCCAGGGGTCGGGAGTACGAGCCAGGCCCTCGCCGTGCGAACGGAGCGCGTCCGCGAGGACGGCGATCGCGTCGTAGCCCTCGAAGGCGACGAAGGAGGGGGCCTCGGCGAGCCGTTCGCGCAGGGCTGTCCCGACTCGGGCACCGAGCGGGCCGGGGCGCTCGGGCAGGTAGCGCAGGAATGGGATCCCCGCACCGTCGCCGCCCAGCAGCCTCGTCCACTCCGCGAACTCCGGTTGCCCGGCCGGAGCACCGAGCAGGATCCCGGCCAGGCGCGGGTCGCGGCGTACGGATCGGACGATCGAGACGGCGGGCTCCGGGTGCCCGACCAGCAGCAGGAGGGCCGTGGCGCCCTGTTCGACGAGCGCGTCGCACACATCCGCGGGGCCGAGGGCGCGCAGGTCCAGTTCGGTCACGGTGCCACCGCGTGGGCCGAGCCGGTCCCGCAGGATGCCGGTCCCGGAAGCCCAGTAGACGCTGGGCTGGGTGGCCACGGCGATACGGCTGTGACCCGCGCCCAGCAGGAAGTCCGCGTAGATCCGCCAACCGCGCGACTGCGCCGGAGCGAGGCGCGCGACCCGTCGCGTCGGCTGGTCGGTGAGTGCGTCGAGAACCGCTGACGAGCAGAGGAACGGCAGGCCGAGGGCTTCGGCCCGGCCGGCTGCGGCGCGGGCGACGACGCTGTGGTACTCCCCCACCAGCGCGACCGCCCCGAGGCGGGCCAGGTCGTCCACCGCCGCCGCGGCCTTGCGGGGATCGGCCGCGGTGTCGCGGACCGCCAACTCCAGTGGCGTGCCGCCGATCCCGCCGCTGTCGTTGACTTCACGAACCGCCAGTTCGAGTCCGGCGAGGAGGTGGCGGCCCGCCTCGAACCAGCCGGGCGGGCTCAGCGGCACGAGCGCCCCGATCAGGAGTGACCGACCGTCGGTTCGGGGCGCTGCGGACGACGAGGGCGGCGTGCTCATGCGTGGGCGTCTCCGTACGACGACTCGGGGGGGCTGACCGCCCGGACGAGGGAGTCCCGAGGCCGGGTGGAACGCGTTCGGCTCACGTCGCCCTGGCGTCCCGCCCGGGTGACCGTGCCGCCCATTGCATCCACCACCGTCGCCCGACGGCAACCCATTATCCGTTCACCGAGCCGCCCCTCGACACGGTCCTTCGAACCCTCTCCGGCGCAGGCCGCCGGTGGCACAGTGGATCCATGTGTGGTCGCTACGCCTCAACCCGCGCTCCCGAGGACCTGGTCCAGCTCTTCCAGGTCGCGGACTGGCATGCCGAGGAAAGGTTGGCGCCGAGCTGGAACGTCGCGCCCACCGACGATGTGTGGGCCGTCCTCGAACGCGTGGCGCGCGGACAGGACGAGGCTTCACCGGGGAGCAGGCAGTTGCGTCCCCTGCGCTGGGGTCTGGTGCCGTCGTGGGCCAAGGACGTGAAGGCCGGTGCCCGGATGATCAACGCCCGGGTGGAGACGGTGCACGAGAAGCCGGCCTTCCGGCGGGCATTCGCCAAGCGCCGCTGTCTGCTGCCGGCCGACGGCTTCTACGAGTGGCAGCAGCTCACGGACCCCGGCACGGGCAAGCCGCGTAAGCAGCCGTACTTCATCCACCCCGCGGACGGTCAGGTCATGGCACTGGCCGGGCTCTACGAGTACTGGCGGGATCCGGCCGTCGAACAGGACGACGACCCCGCCGCCTGGCTCATGACGTGCACCATCATCACCACCGAGGCGACGGACGCGGCCGGCCGCGTCCATCCGCGCATGCCGTTGGCGCTCACCCCGGACCACTACGACGCATGGCTCGACCCCCACCACCAGGACCCCGGCGAACTGCGCGCCCTGCTGACCCAGCCGGCGGACGGGCAGTTGGAGACGCGCCCGGTCAGCACCGCCGTCAACAGCGTCCGCAACAACGGGCCGCATCTGCTCGACGAGGTGAGCCCGTGAGGGGACGGGGCCCGGCCCCTCACCCGGCCGCCTGATCGGAACCGGGGCTCCGGCTCGGCGGTCGGCGCACGTACCGGAGCGCCGACGCAACGGGCGGGGGTCGCCGTCGGCCCCCGCCCGGGCGGCTCAGAGCGTCGCGGAATTCTCGTGCCAGTGCCCGCCACGGAGGCTGTGCGGTGCGGCGAGGGACGGGGCGGGCGTATTCACCGTCCAGTCGGGATGGCCGGGCATGCGGGGAGTCTTCGTGCCGTAGAGCCAGTCACGCAGGAAGCCGGACTGGTCCTGGCCGCTGACCGCCGAGGCCACAGTGATGTAGTCCTCCGTCGTCGCCGAGGAGTTGCGGAAGCGCTCCAGGAACGCTCGCTCGACCTTGTTGAAGACCTCCTCCCCCACCAGCTCGCGGAAGGCGAAGAGGACGAGGACACCTCCGAGGTAGCGCTGGCTGTCGAAGAGGTTGACCGCGTTGGGAGTGGCGACCGGGCCCGAGTCGCGACGCCACTGGTCGCCCCTGGCGTAGGTGTCCTTCATGCGGGCTTCCATGGTGGTCAGGCCCAGGGAGTCGGTCCAGCCGCGCTCGTAGCGGTACAGGAGTCCGTAGAAGTCGGCGTGTCCCTCGTTCAGCCACAGGTCCGCCCAGGTGGCGGGGCTGACCAGGTTGCCGAAGTAGGAGTGGACGAGCTCGTGCATCATGTGCGAGCCGATCTTCTTCTCCTCCTGGAGAAGGAAATTGGGCTTGTAGAGGGTGAGCGTCTGGGTCTCCAGGCCGGTGAAGTCGAAGGCGTTCGGGTCGTCCGAGTTGCACGGCAGCAGGCCGTACGTCTCGAACGGGTAGGCGCCGAGGCGGTCCTCCAGCCAGGTCACCAGACCGGGCGTGAGCGCGAGGGCCGGTTCGAGGGCCTCGGCACGGGCGGTCGGGACGACATCGCGCAGCGGCAGGCCGTGCGGTCCCTGCCGCTCCTTGACCACGTAGTCCCCCACCGTGATCTGCACCAGTTCGGTGGCGATCGGGGAGAGCGAGCGGTACGAGTACGCGGTGCGGCCGTCGGTGAGCTCCTCGGTGCAGGTGAGCACGCCGCTCGCGACCGCGCGCAGCCCGTTCGGGACGGTGAGGCGGAAGGAGAAGTCGGCCTTGTCCGAAGGGTGGTCGTTGCAGGGGAAGACGGTGTGCGCGGAGTTCGGCTGGGGACAGATCGCGAAGCCGTCGGCGGTGGGCACCCAGGCTGTGTGGGGCAGTACGCGGCGCGGGTCCGCGGAGTACTCGACCCGGACGGTGACGGCCTTCTTCGGTGGCAGCGGCCTGGCCGGGGTGATCCGCAGCTTCTCCTCGGCCTGTTCCCAGGTGGCGGAACGGCGATCGACGTCCACGGAGCGTATGTCGAGCCCGAGGGCGTCGAGGGAGATCCTGTTGAGCAACCGGTCGGCATGCAGGCGCAGCGTGGCGGTGGCGTCGACGAGGCCGGTCGCGGCGTCGAACGCGAGGTCGAGGTGGTAGGAGGACACGCGGTAGCCGTCATTGCCGAGGGCCGGGAAGACCGGGTCTCCCAGCGTCTCGGGGGCCGGGCTCCCGGGTCCGTCGGGATTGGGGGCGGCCTGGGCGGCGGAGCCCATGGCCAGCGCGGTCGCCGTGCCGAACAGGGCGGCCGCGGGGGCCGTCACTCTGGTGCGATATCTCATGGTCCGCTTTCGCTCGGGCGGCCGGGTGGTCACTTCCGGCCGTCGGTGAGTGGCCGATCGCATGTCCAGACCTGAGAAACGCCCGACAGGTTGCACGGGAGCGCGAGCCGGCCCGAAAGGTCCGGAAAGCGTTGCGGTCGGCGACCTATGCGGCGACGGAACCGCCTGCGCTCACCGGACAACTCCCCCGTGGCGGCGCGGGGTTGCTGCACTCCGGGTGAGCACGTGCGTGCCGAACCCTTCACGTTGCGTCGCCCGGTACCTCGGGCGTGGGGGGGGGGGGGGGGGGGGGGGGGGGGGGGGAGGGGGGGGGGGGGCGGGGGGGGGGGGGGGGGGGGGGCGGCGCGTCACCGACGAAGTGCTGACGGTCCACGAGCATCCGAACG
>NZ_JBVHPY010000003.1:361820-457391 GCF_055567695.1 Streptomyces sp. NPDC026417 | reverse complement strand
TCTGGGTGAGCTTGCCGTCGACGAACTCCATCTCGACGAGGTGCAGCCACCCCACCCCACCCCCCCCCCCTCCCTCCCCCCCCCCCCTCTCCCCCCCCCCTCCCCCCCCCCCCCCCCCCCCCCCCCCCCCCCCCCCCCCCAGGCCGCGGATCGCCGGCGTGGCGAACAGCGCCACGCACCCGGCCAGGCAGACGCCCGTCGAGACCAGCAGCAGTCGGGCCGGTGACGCCAGCGCGGTGGCCGGCCCGGCCAGTATCTGACCGAGCGCGATCCCGGAGACCGAGCCGGCCAGCTCGTACGCGGTGACCCGGTTGAGCACGGCGGGCGGGGTGTGGGTCTGCACGCTCGTCGCCCACATCACCGACCAGAACGCCCAGGCACCGCCGCCCAGGACGTGACCCGCGAGCAGCACGGGCAGGCCGGCGCCCAGTGCAACGCAGAGGGGCAGTGCGGCGAACAGCGCCATCGCCATCGCACCGGCGGCCAGCGGCCTGGCGGGACGCAGCCGAAGTGCCAGCAGGCCGCCGAGCACGGTCCCGACACCGAGGAAGGACACCGCCACGCCGTAGGCGTTCGGGCCGAGCCGGGCGCCGATGAGCGCCGAACTCAGCGGCACCAGCGGCCCGAAGAGCAGCACCCCGTAGCCGACCCAGATCAGGATCACCGCCCACATCCAGGTGCGTGCACGGAACTCCTGCCAGCCCTGGCGCAGGTCGTGCCGGAGCGAACGTCCCTGGTGCGCCGCGGAGTCGGGGCCGGTGGCGTGGTCCGTCTGGGCGGAGGGCGGGTCCAGCCTGATGAGCGCCAGGCACAGGGCGCTGAGCAGGAACGTGCCGCCGTCGATGGCGTACACGGTTCCGGCACCCGTCAGCGCGATCAGGAGCCCCGCCAGGGCCGGACCGAGCAACTGGGCCAGCGCATCGGCCACTTTGAGGGTCGCGTTGGCCCGCTGGGGCTCGCGAGCGACCAGCGGCACCATCCCGTTGACGCCCGGCTGGAACATCGCGGTGGCCGAACCCGCCAGCGCCGCCATGGTCACCAGCAGCCAGAGGGGCGGCGGCCCGGCGAAGAACGCCACGGCGAGCACGCCCTGCGTGACGACCCGGGCGACATCCGCGCCGACCATCATGCGCCGCGCACCGATCCGGTCGGCGAAGACCCCGCCGAAGAGGACCAGGAGAACGAAGGTCCCCGTCCAGACGCCCAGAACGAAGCCCACCCCGGAGATCCCGTACAGGGCGCCGACCGCGAGCGCGGCGGCTACCGGCATCATCGCGTCGCCGACCAGCGAAACGGCGCGGGCGATGAAGTAGAGCGTGAAGCGCCGGTCCCACAACGGGGTTCGGGCGGGCGGCCGGACAGTCGCCGGACCGGGCCGGGCGATCTGTCCGGGACGGGTCCGCCGCAGGGGCACGGGCCGCTCCCGATTCCGGGGAGACGCCGAGGTCTGCGCCTGTGTATGAGTCTGTGTCTGCGTACGGGTTCGCGGGGTGGTCACAGGCCCCATATTGGACTGGACCAATCGGTCGAACCCAGTGTCCTGAACGACATGATGAGGTACTTTCGCGCCATGCCGCCCAACTCGCTGCCGAAGTCCCGGGCGCTGCACCGGGTCGTGGCCCTGCTGCAACCCCCGCAGTCGACCTTCCCCCTGGCCTGCGCGACCGAGGTCTTCGGCGACCACGGCCCGGCGATCCCCGCCCGCTACGCGTTCGAGGTGTGCACCGAGCATCCCGGGCCGGTACGCACTCAGGTCGGCTACGACGTGCTGGTCCCTACGGGACTGGAGGCGTTGGAGCGCGCGGACACCGTGCTGGTCCCCGGCTGGCAGCAGCCGGCCGGCACCGAGGTGCCGTCAGCGGTGGTCACCGCGGTCCGTCGGGCCCACCGGCGCGGCGCGCGGATCGTCGGTCTGTGCTCGGGCGCCTTCGTGCTCGCCTCCGCCGGCCTGCTGGACGGCCGCCGGGCCGCCACCCACTGGACCCAGGCGGCCGAGCTGGCCTCCCGGTTCCCGGACGTCCGGGTCGACCCGGCGGTGCTGTACGTCGACCACGGCGACGTCGCCACCAGCGCCGGGTCGGCGGCCGGGGTGGACCTCTGTCTCCACCTCGTCAGGGCCGACCAGGGCGCCGCGTACGCGATGCGGATCGCCCGGCAGCTGGTGATGCCGCCGCACCGTGAGGGCTGCCAGCTGCAGTACGCCGAACTGCCCACGTCCGGGCCGGTCACCGATTCTTTGGCGCCCCTGCTGGAGTGGCTGGGCGGTCGGCTCGACCGGCCGGTCAGCGTCGCCGAGATGGCGGCCCACTCGCAGGTCTCCGCGCGCACGCTGACCCGGCGCTTCACCGAGCAGCTGGGCATCAGCCCCGGACGCTGGCTGCTGGACCGGCGGATCGCCGCCACCCGTGCCCTGCTGGAGGACACCGACCTGCCCGTCGAGACGATCGCGCGCCGGGTCGGTCTGTCCTCGGCGGTCAACCTGCGCCGGCGCTTCCACGAGGCCCTGCGCACCACGCCCGCCGCGTACCGGCGTGCCTTCCGGGCGGACACGGCCGGGTAGGCAAGCGCCGCAAGGACGGTGCCGGGTGCCTTGCGCCGGGGCGCTTCAGTCGGCGCCCGCGTGGCTGTCGATCCGGTCCCCCGGACGGCACACCTCCGGTCGTGGCGCTGCGGCAAAACGTGGGACATGGTGCGTACGGTCTCTCCTGACGTGCTCAGGGAGGCCCGGTGAACACGACAGTCGTCCGAAGTGAGTGCCCGTACGTCAGCACGGGCTCCGGCACCACCGCGAGGCCGGCCGAGGCGGAGGTCCCGGCATGACCGCCGACCCCCGCGCCTCCGCCGGCTCCCACTCGCGCCCACCCGAGCTGCCCGGCCAGACCGTCGTCGTGATCGGCGGCAGTGCGGGAATCGGCTTCGAGACGGCCAGACGCGCCCAGGCCGAAGGTGCCGAGGTCGTGCTCGTCGGCCGCAATCAGGGGCGGCTGGACGAAGCGGCGGCCGAACTCGGGGTGCAGCGCACCGCCGCCTTCGACGCGACCGATCCCGCGGCCCTGGCGGAGTTCTTCCGGAACCTGGCGACGCCGATCGACCATGTGATGGTGACGGCGGGCCGCCCGAGCTACGGACCGCTGCTCGAGATGACCTCCGCCGAGGTGCGTGACGCGATCAGTGACCACGCGGTGCTGGAACTCGAGGTCGCGCGCAACTCCGTCGGCCGCGTGAGGCCCGGTGGCAGTCTGGTGTTCATGGGCGGCACCGGCGCCCGGCGCGTCACTCGCGGTCTCGGGGTCGTCTCGGCCGCCACCAACGCACTGCCTCCCTTCACCGCCGCCCTCGCGCTCGAACTCGCGCCCGTGCGGGTCAATCTGATCGCGGCGGGCTTCGTCGACACCCCGCTGTCGGCCTCGCTGCTGGGCGAGCGGCTGGAGGAACGCCGTGCGGAACTGCGCGCGAAGCTGCCGATCGGCCGCGTCGTGGGGCCCGCGGACGTCGCGGCGCTGGCCGTGCATCTGATGGTCAACACGGCACTGACCGGGGCGACGTACGACATCGACGGCGGGCAGCAGTTCGTCTCCTGACCCACACGTGAGCATCGGAGGGCGACATGTCCGCGGAGCAGTTCCACGTCACCGAAGTCACGCCGTCCTACTGGCGGGTGATCTTCGACAACGGCCCCGTCAATCTGCTGGACCCGGACACTCTCGAACAGCTCGGTGCGCTGGTCGCGCGGATCGAGTCGGATCCGCACCTCACCGTCGTCGTGTTCGGCAGCGACACCCCCGGCTACTTCATGGCCCACTGGGACTTCGCGGCCGACAACTCCCGTGTCGCGAGCATGCGTCCGGGACCGACCGGGCTGCACCCGTACCTGGACAATTTCGTACGGCTCAGCAAGGTGCCGGCCGCGACGATCTCGGAGATCCGGGGCCGTACCCGCGGCGCGGGGAGCGAGTTCGTGCTGGCCACGGATATCCGCTTCGCATCCGAGAAGGCGGTCCTCGGCCAGTTCGAGGTCGGTGTCGGCGCCATCCCCGGCGGAGGACCCATGGCACGGCTCGGACGTCTCGTCGGCCGCGGGCGCGCCCTGGAGATCCTGCTCGGTGGCGACGACATCCCCGGCGAGCTGGCCGCCCGGTACGGCTACGTCAACCGCTGCGTCCCCGACGCCGAGATCGGGGACTTCACGGACGCGTTCGCGCGCCGCATCGCGGCCTTCGACAAGGTGGCCGTCAGCGGTATCAAGAAGCTGGTCGACGTGGCCACCCTGCCGGAGGATGCCGAGTTCGCACCGGGACTCCAGGGGTACTTCGCCACTGCAGGCCGCCCGGAACACCGGCCCTTCGTGCAACGCCTGCTGGAGAAGGGTCTTCAGCAACCCGACGGCATCGAGAACGACCTCGGTACCGCGATCGGCCGGTTGCGCCAGGAACCGTGACCCTGGTTCGACCATCTGGCAACCGGCTTCGGTGCCCGCGGCCGTCCACCGGCCTGCCGTCATCGCCGCCTCAGCGGACTTCACCGCACAGGGCGCGGTCCACGAGCCCCCGTACGGCTCGTTCGGCCGCGAGCAACTGCGCTTGTCCGCCCGTGCCGTTGGCGACGACGACAACCGACCGATGCCCGTCCCCGGTGAAGGCGGCGCGCACGGTGAAGCCCTCCAAATCCCCTCCGTGGCCCCAGGTGTCACCGCCGCAGGTCAACGGCTGCCTCATCAGCCCCAAGCCGTATCGCAGGCCGGGGAACCCCGCCTCGAATGCCTCGCCGACGGCCACGGTCCGGCGCATTTCGGCCAGTTGGGCGGGCGGGAGCAGACGTCCGCCGAAAAGGGCGGCGAAGAAGCGGTCGATGTCGCGTTCGGTACCGACGAGGGAAGCCGCGGCGCCTGCCCAGGAGACGTTCCTGACCGTGGTGTCCGTCAAGGAGCCGGAACCGGGAAACAGGTGATAGGTGTGCGCGTACGGCGACTTGAGGTAGGGATCGTCGCCCGGGGCATAGGTGCCGGTCAGGCCGAGCGGGCGGATGATGCGCTCGCGCACCTCGTCTGCCCACGGCCGCCCGGTCGCCCTCTCGATGATCATCCCGGCGAGTACGTAGTTGGGGTTCGAGTAGTTCCAGTCGGGCGCGGGGGCATCCGCCGGAGCGGGCGGGAAGTCCGGCCGGTGGCGCACCGCGCCGGCGACCACCCGCTCGGCGTCGACGTGATCGAACCTCGTCCGCTCGAAATCGGCCGCGGTGCTCCCGGTGTCCTCCTCGGGACCGTAGTTGTACACGCCGCTGGTGTGCTGGAGGAGGTTTCGCAGGGTGATGCGGCGGCCGTCGTTGCCGTTCTCCGCGACCGCGCCGGGCAGCCAGTGCTCGACGGTGTCGTCCAGGGACAGGCGGCCCTCGGCGACGAGTTGCAGCGCCACGGTGGCGAGGAACGTCTTGGTGACGCTGCCCATTCTGAACTCCGCCCCGCGCGGCAGCGGACGGCCGGTGTGCAACTCGGCCTCGCCCGCCCGGGACCGGACGACGTGGGCGCCGTCGCGCACCTGCACCGAGATGCCGACGAACCCGCCCTCCGCCAGGACGCGTGCCGTCTCGCGTTGGAGGTGCCGGGGCGTGAGCCGGCCGTCCGCGGAGGCCGAAGCCGTGGAAGCCGGGTGGGGTGCGGCCGCAGCGCCGGGCACGAAGGCCGTGGACGCGACGGCGGCGGCGAGGGCGGCGGCGGCGAGCCGGTTCCGCGAGGTCATCGTTGTTGCCTTCATGCGCCCACACTCTGCCGTGACGGACGAGAGGTGCCCATGACGGCAGCCTCCGGACCGAGCCTGGGGGCAGCTCCACCGCCGGGGTGGGGCCGACCGGCCGGTCGGGGGCGCAGGGACAGCGGGGCGTGACGCGTACGTGTGCGCGCAACCGGGCACGGAATCGGTGACCGGGTACCCGAACCGCTCCGACCACCAGAGTGGCCGCGAGTCGTCGCCGCACTCGGGCCCCGCCGCTCACTCGTGCGCTCCCTCCCCCGGCGCACCCGGGGCGGACCCCCGGGCGCGGATCATCCAGCACGCGGCGGTGAAGCGTACGTCGGGACCGTGCACGAAGGGATCGAAGGCGGCGCGGACCGTGTCGACGACCCGTGCGCGTGTCTCCTCGTCCGTCTCGCGCAGCTTCAGGCCGACCGGACCCAGCCGGGTGAAGTAGCCGACCAGCTCACGTTCGGGCAGGACGCAGGTCACGTCGACCGGTCTGATGTCGACGTCGGCCCACCCGCTCTCCCGCAGGACACGGCCCACCCGGTCGGGATCGGCGAAGGCGAACTGGCCCGGCTCGCCCGGCCGGCGAACCGGGAGATCCGGCATGAGCGGTGCCGCCGCCCGCTCGGCCGTCGTCATGAACGGGTTGTCCTCGGGACCCCGCCATACGATGCAGCGGAGAACGCCGTCGTCCCGGGCGGCCCGTCGCAGATTCGTGAAAGCCCGTACGGGGTCCGGGAAGAACATGACTCCGAAGCGGGACACCACCGCGTCGAAGGCGCCCGGCTCGAACGCGTGCTCCTGCGCGTCGTCGTGGACGAAGGCGACCGCAGACTGCTCCCGCTCGGCGCGCTCGCGGGCAGCCAGGACGACCGGCTCGGAGATGTCGATGCCGACGCAGCGACTGTGGCGACCGAGCCCCCGCGCGATGGCCAGCGTCGTGCCCCCCGTGCCGCAGCCGACGTCGAGTACACGCCCCCCGGGGGCCGCGGCCACCTCGTCGACAAGCAGGTCCTCGAAGGGCCGGAACATGCCGTCGAGTACTTCCTGCGCGGCGACCCAGGCGTTGCCGACCGCTCCGTTCCAGCGAGCCGCCTGGTCCGATTCGTTGCGGCGCGGGTCTCCCACGGTCGTCTCCTCAGCGCTCGTCCGTCGCAGCGAAGTGGCGCCGTGCCGCTTCGAGTCGACTTGAGATACAGCCCATGATGGACCCGGACGTCAGCACGGTGGAGCGCCGCGCCGTCTCCCCGGGTCCCGGTGCGAGCGGTTCAGTGGCTCGGCCGACCTCAAGAGCCCGTGGTGAGGCGGACGATGACGAGGCGGGCGGGGGTCGGCCCGCCTCTGACAGAGCCCACGCCCGCTGCGCCGACCTGGCCGGGGGCGAGTGTGCCAATGAGGGGCAGGAAGCCGCCCGGTACCGACTTCGCGACAGGCCTCAGGAGAAAGCCGTCCGAGGCGGGAATCTCCAGGACGGGCTGCAGAACGATCACTCAGGGAGTCCGCGTCGGTCGCAGCCGGGCCGCACGCCAGTTGATGCGCGACATCCTCCTCACCCCCGCGTCGAGCCTGTCTCGGGGGTGCTGCCGGAATGTCGTAGGGACTCCCCGCTCCCATGGCCGACATATCTACAGCCTAGGTGTACAGTTTAGCTGTAGATAATGTTCCGTCCCGGCTGGAAGGCCTAGCCATGAAGCTCACGAAGCATGCCCACGCCTGCGTCACACTGGAGAAGGACGGCACGCGTGTGGTCATCGACCCAGGAACCTTCACCCCGGACGCCACGGCGGCCGTCGGCGGCGCCCATGCCGTCCTCATCACTCATGAACACTTCGACCACTTCGACGAAGAACTCGTCACGGCGGCTCTGGGAGCGCAGCCCGAGCTGCTGGTCTACGGCACGGCTGCCGTCGCAGCAGCGCTCGGCGACCACGGGGGCCGCGTACGCGTCGTCGCCGCCGGCGACGCCTTCACCGTCGGCTCCTTCACCGTCTCGGTGCACGGCCACCTGCACGCACAGATCCACGCCGACATCCCCTGCCCCGACAACGTCGGCTACCTCATCGACGACGGCGCGCTCTACCACCCCGGAGACGCCTACTTCGCGCCCGACGCCTCCGTTCAGACCCTCCTGCTGCCGATCAGCGGTCCGTGGACCAAACTCGGTGAAGCCGCCGACTACGTCCGCACGGTGAAGCCCGAGCGCGTCATCCAGATCCACGAGCTCATGCTCAGCGACCTCGGCAGGCAGTCGGCCGCCAACCTCCTCGGCGAGAACGGCCTCACCGGCATCCCCCTCACCGGACTGGCGCCCGGCAGCACCGTCCAGGTGTAGCGCCCGCCCTCCCCGAACCAGTTTCCCTAGTCGTCCTGCTTCCACGAGCCGACCGGCCTGCCGTCCACGCAGCGCACACGGAGTTCCACCTTTCCCGCGGTGCCCTCGAACCTCACCTCGGCATGTTCGTCGTCGGGACCCGGGTCGGCACTCTTCACTCCGAACCCCTGGGCCGGCGCCCACGACAACAGCCGTACCGTCGCCGCATCGCAAGCGGCGATGGCAGTCCCGCCAGGAGTGCTGAGTGTCCTTCTCGCGGCGGCCTCCGCGGCCGTGGAAGCAGACGAAGGAGTGGGCGTGGCCGTGGGGCCGGGAGTGGGCGTACCGGTGTCCGCGCTCACGCTCGGCGTCGGGGTGCTCGTCCCCCGTTCGCGAGTGGCCGCCGCCGAGGCCTCGGCGGCGTCGAGCTGCCGCCCGACCTGTTCCGAGGTGAGCGCCGTGCCGTCGGGGGTGTCGGTGATCCCGGCGCCGATGAGATCGACGGCGCCCAACCCGGTGAGCGTGGCGGCCGCGGCGGCGGCCGTCCAGCCGGCCAGGGCGAGGAACGTACGGGAAGGCATGCGTACGACTATGCCCTTGCTGTCGCTAAGGACAGCACCGGGGAACGCTAAAGGACGGTTAACCCAGCCGACCGGCCGGACCGCTCGGATAGCGTGCCTGCTGTGGTGCACCTGCTGATAGTCGAAGACGACCCCACCATACGCACGCCGCTCATCCGTGCCCTGCGCGAGCGCGGCCACGCCGTCGCCGCCGCGCACACCGCGATGAGCGGGTTGCAGACCGCCCTGGACGAACGCCCGGATCTCGTGGTCCTCGACCTCGGGCTGCCCGACCTCGACGGTCTCGAACTGCTGCGCATGCTGCGGGCGGTCAGTACGGTACCGGTGATCATCGCCACCGCACGGGACGACGAGCCGGACATCGTCCGGGGCCTCGACGCCGGCGCGGACGACTACGTGGTCAAACCGTTCACCGCCGCCCAACTGGAGGCACGGGTCAGGGCGGTGCTGCGGCGCGGCGCCAACGCCCCCGACCGGGCGGCGGCCACGGTCGTCGGCGACCTGCGCATCGACCCGGGCACCCGCGAGGCGAGTCTCGCCGGTGCCGCCCTCGACCTCACACCCCGCGAGTTCGACCTCCTGCACCACCTCGCGAGTCGGGCGGGACAGGTCGTCACCAAACGGGAACTGCTCACCGAGGTGTGGCGGGTGCCCTACGGAAGTGCCGACAAGACCGTGGACGTGCATCTCTCCTGGTTGCGCCGCAAGCTCGGCGAGAGCGCGCAGGAACCCCGCTATCTGCACACCGTGCGGGGCGTCGGCGTCCGGCTCAGCGCTCCCGCGGACCGCGCGTGAGGCGCCGTCTGACCCTGCTCGTCGCGGCCACCATGTGCCTGGCTCTCCTGGCCTTCGTGGTGCCGCTGGCGCTGTTGCTGCGCACCGTGGCGGAGGACCGTGCCGTCGCGACCGCCGGAGCCGACGCGCAGAGCCTTGTCTCCCTGGTGGGCACCGCGGACGCGGACACGCTGCGGTTCAGCGTCGAGCACATGGCCGCCGGGGCTCGGGGACCGCTCACCGTCTACCTCGCCGACGGGGCGGTCCTGGGCACACCGGCACCGCGTACCGAGGCCGTACGGCTCGCGGCCCTGGCGGGAGTCAGCCGGACGGTGGAGCGGCGCGACGGACGCGAGATCGTGGTGGCCGTGCAGGGGCGGACGGAAGGCACCGCCGTCATCCGTGCCTTCGTACCCGCAGCCGAACTGACACGCGGGGTCACTCGGGCCTGGCTCGTCCTCGCCGGCCTCGGTGCCGCGCTCCTGCTGCTGGGCCTGTTGGTCGCCGACCGCCTCAGCCGTGCGCTGGTGAGCCCCATCGCGAGCCTGTCCGCCGTATCGCACCGGCTCGCACGAGCCGACCTCACGGCGCGCGCCCGTCCGGAGGGGCCGCCGGAACTGCGCGAGGTCGCCGGTGCCCTCAACCACCTCGCGGACCGGATCCGGGAACTGCTGCGCGAGGAGCGCGAGCAGGTCGCGGACCTGTCCCACCGGCTGCGGGCGCCGCTGACCTCCCTCCGGCTGGAAGCCGAGTCGCTCTCCGGCACCGACGCCACCCGGATCTCCGCGCGCGTGGACGCGATGGAGCGGGCGGTCACCGGCCTGATCACGCAGGCCCGCCATCGCGGGGAGGCGGACACGTACGCGGAGTGCGAGGCGGCCTCCGCGGTCCGCGAACGGGTCGCGTTCTGGGCGGTGCTGGCCGAGGACACCGGCCGGACCGTCACCCTGGACGTCACGGCGGGCCCCCTGCCGGTCGGCGTCCCCGCGGACGAACTCGCCGCTGCCGTCGACGCGTTGCTGGGCAATGTGTTCGCCCACACCCCCGACGGAACCGCCTTCTCGATCACTCTGACGTCCCGCACCGGCGGCGGAGCCGTGCTGACGGTGGCGGACGAGGGCCCCGGCCTGTCGACGGACCTGATCCGTCGGGGCGTCAGCCTCGGCGGGTCGACCGGGCTCGGGCTGGACATCGCCCGCCGGGTCGCCCTGGCCGGCGGAGGCCGCATCGACCTGTCGAGCGGCCCGGCGGGTGGCGCCCGCGTGACGCTGGAGCTGGGACCTCCCGACTCCGCGCCCAGCGAGTCGTGAGCGCCCGGAGGTTCTGCCAGAAACCGTTGATCACGAGGCTGTCGGCCTGGTTGCCCGACGGGCGTGCGGTGATGTACGGGTCAGTCAACTGGTGCGAAGGCGGTGATCGCGTCGACGAGGTCGGCCGGGGACTCCAGCGGGATCAGGTGACCGGTGTTCGGGATCACCATGAAGTCGGCTTCGGAGAGGTAGGGCACCAGGTTGTCGCGGAGCACGCCGACGGGCTCGACGTGGTCGTTCTCTCCGGCGACGACGAGTGCGGGGACGCTGATCATGCGGGTGTGCCAGGTGATGTCCTCCGCGATGCCGCGCAGCGGCCATTCCGTGCGGGCGGCATCGGCACTGGAACGCGAGTCGGTCACGATCTGCGACTTGACCGGTTCGGGCAGCTCGATGGCGGTGAGGACGATGTCCCGCGCGTCGGCGGCGGACTCATCGGAGTCGTAGGCGTGGGAGAGGGCTTCCCGGTACTCGGGAGTGATCTCCGCGGGAGGCTTCGCCGGGCCGGAACCGACAAGGACGATCCGTCGAAGGCCGCTGGGCCGGGTCGCTGCGATCAGCTGCGCGACCTTGCCCCCCATGGAGTGACCGACGAGGACGTAGTCGGTGACGCCCGCGTCGGCGATCACGGCGAGCGTGTCGTCCGCGAGCCGGCGGAGCGTGTAGGGGCCGGACAGGCTGCTTGAGCGGCTCCACCCGCGAAAGTCGAACGTGAGGACGTCGCGCCCCGCCAGGCGGTCGACGACGAGGTCCCAGGTGCGGGCGGAACCACCCCAGTAGTGCAGGAAGACCAGGGTCGGCCCCGCTCCCGACCGATGGTCGTAAGTGGGCAGTAGCGGTTGTTGTGCCGGGCTCATCGCAAGTCCTCGATCAGTGGTCTGAGACGGATGTTCTGCATTCATTGGATCTCGGCACCCCCTTGCGCAGCATCGGCGCGACTGGTCGCCCGATGGTGGAAACTGGACACGTGACCGCGATCCGGCAGATGACCTACCAGCCCGTCGGGCGCGGCGCCGCCGCTGTCGAGACGATGACGTTCGGCCGCCTTCGCGAGCTGAACGACGGCGGCACGCAACGCGCCGACTTCCACGTCCTCGCCGTCGTCGATGCCGGGCCCGGATCCATGACCGTGGACTTCTCGGCACACCCGCTCCGGGAGCGGTCTGCGGTGTGGATTGCTCCTGGCGCGGTGCACCGGTGGGACGACATCGCCGACGTGTCAGGCCACGTCGTGCTGTTCGTCTCGACCGCGCCGGTCACCCACGCCACCCGAGCGCTCGTCGCGTCCCCGGACGTGGTCGCGCAATGGAACATCCCCGGCGCCGACTGGCCGTACGTCGACGCCGCGCGCCACCACCTGCTGCTCGAAGCATCCGCACCGCCCGAAGACACATCGCCGGGGTTGCCCGAGATCCTGGTTTCCGCGCTCATCGCCCGGCTCCGCCCGCCGCACGGCGAAGCGTGGCCGACGAATCCGGTGTTTCGACGGTTCAGGGCCAGCGTCGAAGCGCACTTCCGGCAACATCACGACGCCGGCTACTACGCCCGGGCTCTGGGATACGCGCCCCGCACCCTCTCACGAGCGGTGCAGCAGGCCACCGGCCGCACCGCGAAGGCGTACATCGTCGATCGGGTCGTCCTGGAAGCCAAACGCCTCCTCGCGCACGAGCGCCTCACTGCGGCCGGCTGTGCCGGCAGGCTCGGCTTTCCCGACGCGTCGAACTTCTCGGTGTTTTTCCGAAGGGCGACAGGCATGCGGCCGGGCGCGTGGCAGACAACGGTGTCCGAAGAGTGAGGTCGCATACGCCGATCACCGTGCCGGAACGATGGCGTCGGACGTGGCGGTGTGTGTGCGAGCAGACGGCGAGTCCGGGGTGTGCTTCATGGTCCCTTGCGGTGGTGGGCCGGCGGTCGCCGTGCCTGACGTTTCGCCACGACCGAACCCGACGAGCAGGCACGCCAACGGCCAGATGATCAAAGGCTCTTGTCTGAACACTTAGCCCGCTCTTAGCACCGCCGCAGCGCGGCCCTATCCCCCGACGCGCGAGCCTCGGTCCATCACCGGACACCAACAGGAGGTTCACCATGAAGCGCACATCGGTCGTGCTGCTCACCTCGGGAGCACTCGTCGCCGCGATCACCGGCACCGCGCTCGCGGGCGGGAGCGACGACCCCTCCCCCACGCGCAGCGCGTCGCCGAGCTCGGCCTCGTCCACCGCGACACCCGGCCCCGGAACCAAGTCCCCGGTGGAGACGCCGTCCGACGCGCCGACGACGGCCCCGACAGCCGACGACACCGCCCTGGCCGCGACCGCTCCCGGGCAGGGGTCGGTGAGCTCCCGGCGAGCCGCGGAGATCGCGCTCTCCCACGTGGGCGGCGGGACCGTCACCGAGGTCGAGTCCGAGTGGGAGCACGGCCGCACGGTCTGGAGCGTGAAGATCGTCAAGAACGGCGGGCGTTACGAGGTGCACGTGGACCGGGCCGACGGCGAGATCACTCGGTCGCGGGTGAAGGCGGACGACGGCCGCGCTGACGACCGAGGCGACGGCCGGGACGACGTGTCCGGCGGGGACGACCACGGCGGGGAGCACGACGACGATACGACCGACGACCACCACCGGGGCGGCCGTGGGGACGACAGTGGCCGCCGCGGCGGCGACGAGGACGGCGGGCACGGCGGCCGGCACCACGACTGAACCGACGCGCGGGGAACGCGACCGGGCGGCGTGGGGGTCGCGGTCGTCGACATCGGCCGCCGCCTGCGGGAGAGGGCGGCTCCGCGACCGCTACCCGCCCCGCAGGCGCTCGGTCAGCCGGGCCAACAAGCCGACGGCGTCGTGCAGTTGCCGCCGTTCCTCGGCACTGAGCGCCTCACTGATGGCGGCGTTGAGCCGGCCCGATCGCAGGCCCCGTTCGGCATTCAGGCGGGTCCGTCCGGCGTCGGTGATGTGGATGAGGAGTTTGCGCTTGTCGGTGGGGTGGGGCTCGGCGCGGACGAGGCCGTTGGCCAGAAGCTCCTTGACCGCCTTGGCGACGGATTGGTGCGTCACTCCGCGCCGGTGCGCCAGCTCGGCAGTGGTCTGGGGACCGCTCCGGTCGAGGTGCCCCAGGGCGGCGGCCTCTCCGGACGGCATGGTGTCCACCGTGCGTACGACTCGGACCAGTTCCCCGATCGTGTGGCGCAGCTCCTCGGCCAGGGCTTCGTCGTCCATGACCGCACTCTACCTACAGAACCGAACTGTACAGTCCGGCTGCGCAGTGCGGCCGTGCGCCGCGGCGTTTGCCGTCACCGCCGGATGTAGCCGAGTTCGGCCGCCGTGGCCACGGCGGCGGTGCGGGAGTCCACTCCGAGTTTGACGTACACGCGGGCCAGGTGGGACTTCACCGTTCCCTCGGTGAGGTGAAGTCGCTTGCCGATCGCCTGGTTGGACAGCCCCTCGGCCACCAGCACGAGGACCTCCGTCTCCCGCCTGGTCGGAGCGGTCCCGGGGGTCCGCAGCCGGTTCATCAGCCGGTCCGCGACCGCGGGCGCCAATGCGGTGCGGCCTGCTGCCGCGGTGCGGACGGCGGCCGCCAGGTCCTCCGGGGGCGCGTCCTTGAGGAGGTAGCCGGTGGCGCCGGCCTCGATGGCGCGAAGCGTGTCCGCGTCGGTGTCGTAGGTGGTGACGATCAGTACCCGCGGGGCTCGGGACCGGGCCGTGATGGCGGCGGTCGCGTCGGCGCCGTTCATCCCCCTGCCGAACTGGAGATCCATGAGGACGACGTCGATGTCGCCCCGCGCTGCGCGGGCGACGGCGTCCTCGGCGGTGGGCGCCTCGGCCACCACCTCGATACCGTCCTCGGTCTCCAGCACGGCACGCAGTCCTGCCCGTACGACGGGATGGTCGTCGGCGAGGAGCAGGCGGATCGGGGTGCGGGTCACGGGCGGGCCTCGGGTTCAGTCATGGCGGCGGGAAAGCGGGTCGGGGGTGGGGGGTCGGTCTCCACCGGGGAGGTCTGGGCCCTCGGCGGGAGCCAGGGGGAGCCGAGCGGTGAGCGCGGCGCCGTGGCCCGGCCTGGACTCGACGGTCAGGGTGCCGCCCAGGGCGTGGACACGGGCGCGCATCGCGGCCAGTCCGAACCCGCCTGCTTCGCCCTCGGGGTCGGGTGGACGGCGGGCCTCGAAGCCGCGCCCGTCGTCGACGATGCTGAGGACCACCTCGTCCTCCGGAAAGCCGAGGGCGACGTCGACCAGGGTCGCTTCGGAGTGGCGAACGGTGTTGGCGAGGGCGGACTGCGTGATGCGGAGCAGGGCGACCTCGTTCGCGGTCGGCAGCGGCCGCGTGTCGCCGGCCAGGTGGAAGCGCGCGGTGACCTCGTGGCGGGCGTCGGTGGTGGCGCAGAGACGCTCCAGGGCATCGGCCAGGGTGGTGCCTTCCAGCGCCGGCGGTGACAGCGCCACGACGAAGCGCCGGGCCTCGGCGAGGTTGTCCACGGCAGCCTGGCGGGCCTGGCCGATGTGGCGGACGGCGCTGTCCGGGGTGCCCGGCAGGGCACGCTCGGCGGCACGCAGCAGCAGCTGGATGCTGGACAGCCCCTGCGCGAGGGTGTCGTGGATCTCGCGGGCGAGGCGTGCGCGCTCGCCCAGTACGCCTGCGGTGTGCTGCGCGGCGGCCAGATCGGCGCGCGTCGCGGTCAGCTCCTCGATGAGACGGCGTCGCTGTTCGCTCTCCAGGTACAGGGCTTGATACCCCCACACCACGGCCACCGCCACGGCCGCGCCGAGCGCCGGGCCGATCACCATGGCCGCGCCGAAGGTGCCCTGATGTGCGGCGAAGCCCGCGACGGCGGCCAGCGCGGTGACGGTGACCGCACCCAGCGCGGTGTGGCGGCCCAGCAGGTGCAGTTCGAGGAAGTACAACGGGAAGGCCACCCACACCCCGTCCGCGGACACGGTCAGCAGAGCCGCCCAGACGACGCCGACGGCGGAGAGCCACAAGGCGGCCGCCCGCCGCGACCGGCTCACGCGGGGCAGCAGCGGGCCGGCCGCGTAGACCAGGCCGCAGGCCCCGGCCACGGCGACCACCCACCCGGCCTCCGGGCGGCCGGCGGCAACGGCACGGACGGCGGCCAGCACGAGCAGCCCGGCGACCAACAGGTGCAGGGACCAGGCCATGGCTCTGGTGGTGGGGGTCAAGGCGGGCGCGGCGTTCACAGTCCTTCCAGCCTAAGGAGGATTCCGAGGCGCGGCCTCCATCGAAAGTTACAAGCGGCCCGCCGCCTTTCGATCCGACACCTGCTGTCCTGCGCCCGATGCCTGCGCAGTGGACCGGCGGCCAGAGTGGGCGTACCCGCCTCCCCTCATGAAAGTGCAGGCCGAAGACGTGTTCGTCGCCTGGAGAGACCTGAGATTCGCCAGAGGGCGCTTCGCCCTGATGGCCGTCGTCATCGTGCTGATCACCTTGCTGGTGGGTCTGCTGTCCGGTCTGACCGCCGGTCTGAGCCGGCAGAACACCTCCGCAATCACGTCGCTGCCCGCCGACCGGATCGCCTTCGGCGCGCAGGGCGAGGATGTGTCGTTCGCCGACTCGACCGTCACCGAGAGGCAGTGGCAGCGGTGGGCCGAGGCGCCCGGCGTCGTCCACAGCGAACCACTCGGCATCACGACCACGAAGGCGACCTCCGGGGACCGGAGCGCAGGCGTCGCCGCCTTCGGTGTGCAGTCCGGCTCCACGCTCGCCCCCTCCGGCGACAGGATCGACGCCCACGCGGTGGTTCTCTCCACCGGCGCCGCCGACGACCTGGGCGTCACGGCGGGCGGCACCATCACACTGGCGGGGCAGGAGCTGACCGTCGCCGCGGTGAGCGGTGACGCCTCCTTCAGCCACACCCCCGTCGTGTGGACCAGCCTCGGAACCTGGCAGAGGACCGCACCCCGCGGGGACCGACCGCACGGGCCCGGCGCCACCGTCATCGTCGTGGCGGCCGACTCCGGAGCCGACCTCGCCTCGGTCGACGCGGCGGCGGGTACCAGGACGGTGTCCAAGGACGACTCCCTGTCCGCGATCGGCTCCCATGCCTCCGAGAACGGCTCGCTGCAGCTGATGCGAGCCTTTCTGTTCGTCATCTCCGCCCTGGTCGTCGGCGCCTTCTTCTCCGTCTGGACCATCCAGCGCAGCGGTGACGTCGCCGTCCTCAAGGCGCTGGGCGCCTCCACCACCCATCTGCTCAAGGACGCGCTCGGCCAGGCCGTCGTCCTGTTGGCCGGCGGCACTCTGATCGGCACCGCGCTCGCCGCCGGCGTGGGCGTCCTCGTCGCCGACGGCCGGGTGCCGTTCCTCCTCTCCCCCGTCACCAGCGCCGTGCCCGCCGTCGTGATCATCGTGCTCGGCGCACTCGGTGCGGGTCTGTCCGTCCGCCGCATCACCTCCGTCGACCCGCTGACCGCTCTGGGGAGCGTCCGATGAGCCTCGCCCTGACCGACGTCACGCTCACCTACCCCGACGGCGCATCCCGCCTGACCGCCCTGGACCGGGTCACCCTCCAGGTCCCCGAGGGCACTCTGACCGCCGTCGTCGGCCCGTCCGGCTCCGGCAAGTCCAGCCTCCTCGCCGTCGCCGCCACGCTCATCACCCCGGACACGGGCACCGTCACCATCGACGGCACGCCCACCACCGGGATGACCCGGCATGAACTCACCGACCTGCGCCGCCGCACGATCGGCATCGTCTTCCAACAGCCCAACCTGCTGCCCTCGCTCACGGCCGTCGAGCAACTCCTGGTCGTCGCGCACATCGACGGCCGCAAGCCGCGCACGGCCCGCGACCGCGCCATGGACCTGCTCGACGCCGTCGGCCTGGCCGATCAGCACGACCGGCGCCCCCATCAGCTCTCGGGCGGCCAGCGCCAGCGCGTCAACATCGCCCGGGCCCTGATGAACGCCCCCACCGTCCTCCTGGTCGACGAACCCACCAGTTCCCTCGACCACGAGCGCGGAGCCGCGGTGATCGACCTGCTCACCCGGCTCACCCACCGACGAGCCACCGCCACCGTCCTCGTCACACACGACCCCAGCCACCTCACCGCCGTCGACCAGGTCGCCGAAGTCCGTGACGGACGTCTTCGCGCTCGGTGAGCAGGGGCTGAAAGAGCTTCCGGCGACGGTGAAGCGGCTCGATAAGGTGCCCGCGTGCCGGGAGTTGAGGAGCGTCGGAACGCAGTGGCGCCGGAGGGTTGTCGTATGTGGGTGCAACGGGTGATCGAACTGGCCGGGTGGGAGCCGCTCGGGACAGCCGTCGACTGGCGGGTGGTCGAGGGCGAGTTGGGGGTCCCGCTGCCCGCGGACTACAAGGAGCTCTACGCAGCCTTCGGGGGCGGCGTCTTCAGCGATTCCGTCCACTTTCTGGCGAGCGACGAGGGCCTCGCGTTCGACTTCCTGACGCAGTGGCGGGTCGCCCTGTCGGTCGACCGGGAGAGCACGCCTGATGGCGTCTCCGCCGTCGAGCCCTACGCGGTCTACGCGCCGGGCGGCAGGGGGCTGGTGACGTGGGGCGGCACCGAATGGGCCGACGAGTACTGCTGGCTGATCGACGCCGAAAGGCCGGGCAAGTACCCCGTCCTCGCCAGATCCGACGACTGCGCATGGATCCAGTACGACATGTCCACCTCGGAGTTCCTCTACCGCGTCCTTGCCGATGACGACTTCCGGCCGTTCGGGATCGCCCGGTATGGACTCGGCGCAACGTTCAGTCCCGGTTCCCGCGATGACACGGGAGTCGACGAGCAGCCACGCCGGGCCACCCAGCTCTGACCTGTAGAGATCCGTCCCGTACGCGCCGCCGCACCCACCTCCCTCGTGGCGGGACAGAAACCGTCGGCAGGCGTGCCTCACCGTGGCGGTGAGTACGCACCGCTGTGCCACGCCCACAACCGTGGCGCCCGGCACGGGCCTTCGGCCGTCACTCGCCATCCGGCCGGCCCGTTCGTCCGGGGTCAGTCGTCGTCGCTCCCCCGGCGGCTGCTGCTCCCCGAGCTGCGCGCCAGCTCACCGGCCACGAGCGTCACCTTGGCCACGACGCGGGCCCATCGGGGCCCACCCCGCTCCGCCCAGACCACGCATGCGCATCCGCCCAGGACAACCACCAACACCCCGAGCATCACTACGACAGCCACCGGACCTGCCCTCCCCCACGCGCATGCAACGTCGTTCCTCAAGACCGACTCCGGTCGACGGCGGTTCCCACACGGCAGCCTTGATCAACGCGGCTGACGGGGCGATGTCTCGCTCTCCCGCAGCCGGCCTACGTCCGGACCCAGCGGTGTTGGCCTCTCCATCGGAGTCACCTTCCTTCCCAGTGCCTCACTGCGCTGAGCGACGTGTGGTGCCCCGAGGCCGACGCACACCACGGCGAGCAGTGAGGCCGTCCGGCGTGGCCATGGCGGAACCCCCGCGCCCACCCACATCACCTACGCCATCCGTCCCTCACGCACTCCCCCAGAGTGCGGGCGGGCGCCCACCCCCACCGGGGAATCGATGGGCCGCGGGCCGTCCCCGTAGTCCACATCGGGCCCCTGACCTACGTGTCACCGCGCCGTAGGGGGCCGGCAGACCGCTCGGACCATGTCGGGATAGTGCCCGCTGACCAGAACCCATGGCCTGACCGAGTCATGACAGATTCGGTCAGGTATCCCCTAGCCTCCCCCTGCACCACCTGACCCAGCGGTCGCCCGAGTGGACGTCCCGTCCGCGGGGGCCGTCGAGATTCTGGGGGGAACTCGCCATGTGGCGCTTCATACCCGGCCTTTTACGGCACAGACCTGCGCGCCGCGCGCACAGCGGCCGCCTGCTCGCCGTGATCGCGGCCCTGCTGTTGTCGGTCACCGCCTTCCAGTCGCCCGCCACCGCCGGTGTGCCGTCGGCGGACGGCACACCGGTCACATCCACCGCCGAGGGTGGCCCCACGGCCAAGTCGGGCCCCGCCGCCCGTTCCAAGCCGAAGCCCAAGTACCAGGTTCCCGAGTACGATCCGCAGCCGCTGACCAACAAGCAGCCGGGCGAGACACCCCCGGACCCGCCCGGCCCGGTCAGCTACGCAGGATTCGAACCAGGAATTCGCGCCCTCCTGGAGGACCTGCAGAGCGGCAGTCTCAACGAAGAGGCGTTCATCAACCACGCCTACGCGACGCTCGGTTACCGCGGTGGCATACCCGCGCGCTACCGCGACACCGCCAAGGTGCCCCAGGAGCAGCGCCAGATCCTGGCCATGGTGCTCGGCCGGGAGCTGGTCAGGCTGGGCCACCCGATCCGCAACTCGGTCAAGAACGAGCTGGACCGGGCCGACCTCCTCGCGCCCTTCATCAGCCGCGCGGCCCCGGAGCTCGCTCCGACGGCGACGGCGGAGTGCCAACAGCGCAGCCTGCCGGGCGACTTCCAGTGTCTGCACCAGACGGCCAACTTCTCGGTCTTCTACCGCACCACGGGTGTGCGCAACGTCGACACCTACGACGGCGCCGGCGACCCGGCACAGGGCGACGTGGCCGGCAACGACGTACCGAACTACGTCGAACGCCTCTCCCGCTCCCTGGAGGTGTCCTGGTCCACCTACACGTCGACGCTGGGCTACCACCCGCGGCAGGACAGTGACAGGAAGGTCGCCGTCTTCCTCGGCTCGCCGCACGTGGACAGCGGCGTCGGCTTCGTCCAGCCGTACGAGGTCGCCGACGAGAACGTCATCCATATCGGTACCGACTACGGCGCGGGGCACGAGGCCGACGAGTTCTACCTGCCGCGGCACGAGCTGTTCCACACCATGCAGTACGGCTACATCGGCATCGGACTCGTCTTCAACCCCTTCGATCTGAACGCCTGGATGGAGGGCAGTGCCGAGTGGGCCGCCCATCAGGCGATGCAGAACGACAGCACCGTGCCCGCCGCGAGCAACGCGAAGTACGCCAAGGCGCTGGACAACTACTTCGCACGACCGGGGCTCGACCTCACCCACCAGGACGAGTTCGGGTCGGGTCATCAGTACGGGACCTTCATTTTCGCCGAGTTCATCGAGGAGCGGCTCGGCCGCGACTCGATCCGGCGGACTTGGGAGCGGATCGACGACGCCTGGTTCCCGGACGCCAAGACCCAGATCCGCGACATGATCGAGGACGACTACCACAGCGACCCGCACACGCAGTTCAAGGACTACTGGATCGCCAACTACCAGCTGTGCGGCGGCGGCAGTGCGGCCGACTACGGAACCTACTGGCATTACGCCGACAAGGACGTGCCGGTCTGGTGCTCGCAGCTCCAGGGCACCGGCTCCGACTCCACCTTCGCCGTCCCCCGCCCGGCGCACGAGACCGTCCGGCTCCCCGCCGACACAGGCGTGGCGTCCGGCTCGTACACCGTGCACGGCGGCGGCGCGCACTTCGTGGACCTGGTGGGCCAGGCCGATCCCTCCAAGCTGTGGAACATGGCCGTACGGACCATGCAGGACGACGACCGGCGGCTCACCTTCACGGTGGTGGACTGGCAGCAGATCCCCAAGCGCTGCTACGCCGACGACGTCAGCGCCCGCGAGGAGGACAAGACGCTCGACACCCGGATCGGCGGCCGTGACTGCTTTCGAGTCACCCTGCTGCTGAGCCACGGCCTGCCCGACGAGGACGAGGAGGAGGGCCGCTGGGAGACGAAGTACACCAGTCTCTTCGGCGGCAGCATCGGCGGCGCCGCCACCGAGGTGGAGATCGGCGTCCAGCCGGGCGGCAACCTGATCACCCCGAGCGGGCGGCCCAGCGCCGGCAATGGCACCACCGACCTGGGACTGCGCCACAAGCCGACCAACTACGAGGGCGTCTCGGTCGCCGGCTGCTTCTGCGAGGGCTGGGGCATCGAGGTGACACCGCCCGGCGGCGTGGGCCAGTGGGCGGGCTGGTCGCACGGCGTCCAGGGGCTCTCCGGCAACGCGGAGATCGTGGAGTTCACGACCACGCCCACCACGGCGAAGTCCGTCGTACGGCTGGTGGGCACCGACTATCCGATCACGGTCACCCACGAGTACCGCCCGTCCGCCCGGCCCGAGTTGTACGACGTGAAGGTCACCATCGCCTCGGAGGCCCCTCCGGGTGACCAGCCGTCCGTGGTGTACCGGCGGGTCGTCGACTGGGACGTGGAGCCGACACCGCTGAACGAGTACGTCACGCTCAAGGCCGACCACGACCGCGTGGTGTTCGCCAGCGACGACGGGCTTGCCGGGCCCAACCCGCTGACCGGCCGCCCGTGGCTGCATCAGAGCGGCTCGTTCACGGACGCCGGCCCCTATGACCAGGGGACCCTGCTGGACGTCGACGTACCGGTCGACGCGGTGGCGGGTCAGCCGGGCACGTCGGGCAGCTTCGATCTGTACTACGGAGCCGCGGCCGACCAGCAGACCGCACTGGACGCGCTGGGCGCGGTGAACGCGCCGGTCTACTCGCTCGCCAAGCCCAGTACGGCGGGCAACCCGGCCAGCGGCAGCCCGGTCACCTTCGTCCTCGGCTACAAGCCCTGAACCGCCGGTGCCTCCGCACCCGCCTCGGCGGGTGCGGAGGCACCCTGCCGTTCCGGCGGCCGGGGTACGCACACTCACGCCCCCGGTGCTGTCCGAAGCGGCCTGCACCGGCGTCCGGAACGAGCCGGGCGCAGCGTCGCGGGGCCCGGACTCCGTGTGCGCACAGGACACACCCGACGAACTTCACGCCCTTCAGCCGGGCCTCCGTCTCGGACTTATACCGTGAGCAGGTGCACAACGTGTCAAAGTGGGCGCTCGCTTCGTCGGCGTGCGCCCCGCTCGTCTTCATCTCGGGCTGGGTGGTCGCCGCGCGGCTGGAAGGACCCGGCTACAACCCGGTCACGCAGACGATCAGCATCCTGGCGACCTACGGCGCGGCAGGCTTCTGGGTGATGACCACGGCCCTGCTGTCGCTGGGCGTCTGCCATCTCCTGACCGCCTGGGGACTCCGCTCGGTCGCGGCGGCGGGGCGGCTCGCGTTGGCGGGCGGCGGAGTCGCCGCGCTGCTGGTGGCCGTGGTCCCCGCCCCGAGCAGTGGAGGTTCCCTGCGCCACGGCACCGTGGCGGTCATCGGATTCACGCTTCTTGCGGTGTGGCCCGTCCTGGCCTCCGAAGGCCGCGCCAACGCCCCGTGGGCCCTGCGCCGCGCACCCTCGGTCACGGCGACCGGGGTCATGCTTCTCGGGGCGGCCTGGTTCCTCGTCGAAACACAGCGTCAGGGCGCCAGCGGAGTGGCCGAGCGCTTCGTGACAGCCATCCAGTCCTCGTGGCCCTTCGTGGTCGTCGCCTCGTGCATGTTCCAGGCCCTGCGGTCGAACGAGCCGCCGGCCTGACCGCGAGCGGACGCGGACGCCGGACGTCCACGTCGCTCAGGCGTGCGGGGAATGCGGTGCCGGGGTAGGGAGCCAAGGCCCTGTCGACCGCCGGGGATGCGGAGGCGCCGAAGGGGGCTGCGTCAGCGGTCGCGCAGCTTGCGGGCCGGCAGCACCACGCTGGCGGCCGCCTTCAAGGTCGCCTCGTCGTTGGCGAAGGCGGCCAGTGCGTCGTTGTCGGTCAGTTCACCGCCGGGCCAGGGGCGCGTGGTCAGGATGAGGCAGGCGCAGCCGCGCTCGGCGATCGCCGCCATCCACTCCCCCGACGGAACGATCTGCGCGTTGACCTGCGGCATGGTCAGGACCGTCGAACCCTCGACCACGAGCAGGCTGATCGGCAGGCTCGGCCGGGTGCCGGCGTCCACCAGTCCCTCGTCGACGGAGAGTCCGGCGTTGTGCAGCAATTGTTCGACGGCGGCCGAGGAGCCTTCGGGGCCGTTCTCGCCGTCGCCGAGGGAGAAGGCGAGAACGTAGGGGATGGAGCCCTTGGGGGTTTCCCGGCTCCAGGACATGGCAACGAAGGTGCCCAGTTCCGCGGAGCGTACGGGGCGCGTTTCTGTGGAGTTGGAGGTCACCGCGTGACCGTATCGGCGCCACGACGACACCCTCTGCCCCGTTCACCCGACCGGGCGACATCGCGGGAGTCCTCTACACGAACGAAGGACGACGGAGGACGGCCGCGGCCGGGCGTGCATGGCCGCGTCCGCCCGTCTGCGCAGCCCGGTCGAACCTCCGACCGACCAACGGCCACACGGCGAGCCGCTCACCGCCCTGCGGCCCCGGATCGACCGGGCGGAACGAGGAGCACGTCTTCCTACGAGAGGGGAAGGCTCATGACCATGACGGCGGATTCCCGGACGAGGGACGTCGACGATCTCGGTACGCATGGCTGAACGACCTCGTGTGCCTGGGGTCGGGCTACCCCGTCAAGGGCGGAGTCGGCTACCGGGTCTCGAAGGTCGAGTGACCTGCCACCGGCCCACAACAACTCGTCGACCGGCCCTGCGGGCACCGGATTTCGCCGGGCAGGCCCGACGACCTGGCCGACGCCGCGGCCACCAACATGCCCCGGACCGTGGGCGGTTCCGTCGGCCTGTCCTTGCCCCGGCAAGCGCCCGGGCACTCCGACGCCGGTGCCGGACAGCGGCTGGACGTCACCTACGACGACAAGAGCGGCGTGCTGCGCATACGGCAGATCGAAGCCGGCGGCAGCACGACCATCCATACCTGCACCCGAGTCCGAACGGCGCTTGCGCCGTCCGCGTCCACGGCATGATCAAGGACCTCGGTGCCGCCGTACGGCGAGGGCCCGAGTGCCCGTCCCGCTGACGGGGCAGCGGCGCCCCAAGGCCTCTGTGCGACGTGCGGAGGTCCGGGCCCCCCACCGCGTTGCGTCGGGCCGACCGGCCGGAACGAGGCTAACGTCGCCCTGCATGACGATGAAGCTCCCCCTGGACGCGGTGCCCCGCCTCACGGGCGCGGTGGTCCTCGGCGCCGTGGTCGGCGTGATCGTCGCGCTGACGGAGGACGTGCTGCTGGGCCTGCTGACCGGAATCGCCGCGACGGAGCTGGTCTTCGTCCTCGCGGGCTGGCTGGTGCTGTGGCCCATGGATGCGGCGGCCACCCGCCGCAACGCGCGGCGCGAGGATTTCCGGCCCGCGACCGACGAGATCGCGGTGGTCGCCGTGGCCCTGTGCGGGCTGTTCGCGATCGTGCTCCTGCTTCTGCGTGGCGGCAGGGCCGACGACGGTCACGCCGCGGCGGTCACCGCCCTGGGCGGCGTCTTCATGGCCTGGTCCGCGCTGCACCTGATGTACGCCACCCGCTACGCATGCACGTATTACCAGGACAACGGCGGAATCGACTTCAATTCCAAGCACCCGCCCTCGTACCGCGACTTCTTCTATTTCAGCTACAACCTCGGAATGACCTACCAGGTGTCCGACACCGACGTCTCCAGTTCCGCGATCCGCTCGACGGTGCTCCGGCACTCCCTGCTGTCGTACGTGTTCGGCACCGGCATTCTCGCGACGGCCATCAACGTCGTCGTGGGCATCGTGAGCGACTGACACCCGGTCGCCCACCCCTCGGGGCGAAGCCCGGGAACTGCGGCTCGCGGACGATCTCCCGTCGATCAACGGGCTTCTGTCGACAGCGACTTCCCTCCCGGCCCGGCCGTGAGAAGCCGACGGCACGCCCGGCCCCTGCGGCGGGTTCCCGTTCCGGTTGCGCAGGCATGGGGGCCGCGAAAGGGTGGAGGGGACGCAACGCCACCGAAAGCATCCCTGCCCGCCGTCCGGCGTGTGCCGATCGGGCGCCTCCTCACCGGGTCCTCGCCGGCACCGCTGACCCTGCGGGCAGGACGGAGCCGGCCAGGACCGTCGCCGAGCTGCTCTGCGGCGACGAGAACCGCATGACGTGCATGGACATGGGGGTGCAGTAGGACGAGGGCGACCCGGCCCGGAACGAGCAGCACCGCGGGAAGCCCGGGCACGTGACGCCCGGGCGGTCATTCGAGGAGACGGCCCATGACGCACCACAAGTCCAACCGCGCTGTCGAAGGCGATCCGGACACCGGCCACAGCAGGGGCATGCCGCGGCGGGCGGACGACGAGGAACTCCAGAGGCGCACGCAGCGCGACCGGCAGGAGGCCGGTCTGCCGGGCGGCCCGGCCGATGACCCCGACGCCGCGTACCTGGAGGCACGCGAGGAGGTGGCCCGGCAGGTCCGCATCGGTGAGATGCCTTCGGGCATGACCACTCGGCGGTCCCGGGCCCCGTTCCCTCCCTCTGCCTACGAGGGCTGAGCCTGAGCCCTCCTGCGCCTGGACAGAGTGATCGGTGCCGGTCACGACTGCGTCTCGCGGGGGGAACGTGGACCCGCGCCTCGATGCGGAACGCTCGCCATCGAGCCGAATCGCGGCGATATGTCAATTGTGTCAGTGTGGATCGCGGTTTCTGCAGGATTTCTGATGTCCCGCGAGTGAGGGAGGTTGCCATGTCCTCGAAGCGACGCCGGAAGAAGAAGAGCAGGCGCAAGCACGCCGCGAACCACGGCAAGCGGCCTCAGTCCTAGGCTCGGCCGGCGACCGTTGTCGGCAGGCCGGCGGGGCTCATGCCCCCCGGCCTTTTCCTTGCCCGTCCGGATAATGCGAGTGCGATGCGGTCGCCCTGCGTGATACTCCTCGCTGCCATGAGCGATCTTGTGACAGCGCGGCTCGTGCTTCATCCGATGACCCTCAGCGAGGCCGAGCGAGTGGTGGCGGGAGGGCCCGACGACGGAGGCCGATGGGCACCCGGTTACCCCGCCCAAGGGGATCTGTTCGCCGCCCGCCGCTTCCTCGGCACCTGCGCGGACACCGGTGATCCCCAGCCGTTCGGCAACTACGAGATCCGTCGCCTCGAGGACGGCCTGGCGATCGGCGGCCTCGGCTTCCACGGCCCCGCGGACGCGAGCGGCAGCGTCACGATCGGTTACGGCCTCGTCCCGGCTGCCAGAGGCCAGGGCTACGCCGCCGAGGCGCTCCGCGAGCTGCTGCTCTTCGCTCGGGCACGCGGCGTCACCCGCGTGCGAGGCGACGCCGACCACGACAACATCGCCTCGCACCACGTCATGACGGCCGCCGGCATGCGACCTGCGGGCCAGGACGAACGCGTCAGGCACTTCGAGATCGTCTGGACCGGCACGACGGCACACGCCGACGCCCCCTAGCGGGCCGCCGGACCTCAGGACACCGCTCGCGCGGTGCGGCGGGCGACCGGCGTCAGGCCGTGAGATCAGGGCCGCTTGGGCCCGTGAGGTGGCTCCTGCGGAGGGCAGCCCGCCAGGCGAGTGCGACCGCCGCCTCGGCCAGGCCGAGCAGGACCAGCCACAGGCCGAGCAGCCGGGTCAGAGCGCGAGCGGACTCGGTCGGCAGGGCGAGTACGACGATTCCCGCGACGATACCGAGCACACCGACCGCCAGGAGGACCCAGCGGTGCGGCAGGTCCTTGACCGCGAGGGCCGTGTAGAGGGTGAGGATGCCGGACACGAGCCACATCAGCCCGACGATCAGCGACAGCGCGGCGATGGTCTGCAACGGGTTCCGCAGGCACAGCACCCCGGCCAGGACGTACAGCACGGCCAGCAGCAGTCCCGGGATCCGTTCGCCGTGACCTTCCCCGGCGAAGACGGCCACGAAGCGGAACAGTCCGGTGACCAGCAGGTACAGGCCGATGAGGACGGCCAGGACGTGCAGGGTCTCGTCCGGCCAGACCAGAATCAGGATGCCCGGCACCAGGGTGGCGATCGCGGAGCCGAGGATCCAGGTCCAGGAGCGGCCGAGCCGCTTCAGTACGTCCGCGGGATCCCCGGCCGGGCCGGGACCGGCCTGGACGCCGGCGCCCCCGGGAGCCGGGCCGGGACCGGCCTGGACGCCTGCGCCACCGGGAGCCGGCGCGTCGGGTTCGTGTTCCGGTCCGGTGTGCGGTGCCGGACCTCGCGACATCGTCATGGCTCCTCCTCGCGCTGCCGAGCGTTGCGACCGGACCGTCGGCGAGGGCGGAGGGATGACACGAGGGGGTGGGCGACCGCTCCGCCGTCCCGCGTGCCGGGAACGACTCGCTCACCCGCGGCGGGTGAGTCGCCCGGAACTCCGGGGCGGCGGGATGGGCAGGGGCCACGCATCGTCCGCGAGGGGGCCGCACTTGACGGTGCGGCCCGCCTTGCATCGATCTCGTCGACGTCTGCCGCGGAGCTCACCACCACTGTCCGTCGATGCCGGGCCAGGAGCAGCGCTTCCTCCCTCAGCATCGCAGTGTTCTCGCACTCGCGCTCGGCACGCGCCGGGCCGGCCCGGCCCGGAACACGCAGCGGCACGGGGCCGGCGGGCCACTCCGTGGCGACGCCGCGATCCCGTGCCGGGCTGGATCGGGGCCGGTGCTCGAAGGCGCCCGCCGACCGCGGTCGTCCTCAGGCAAGCCGCAGGTCGATCCAGGGGATCGTGTCGCCCGGCAGAAGGTACCGTTCGGTCTCGACGAACCCGTGCTTCAGCGCGAAGCGCAGCCCGTCCTCATTGCTGGAGAGGACCACCGTCTCGATCACCTCGGCACCGAGTCTCCGGGCCTCGGTGAGCCCTCGTACGTAGAGTTCGGTACCGAATCCCCGTCCTCGGTGCGCCGGGAGCACGCGGGATATGACGGTGGAGGTGGCCGTTTCGTCCGTGGGCGGTCGTACCGTGCTGCACCCGACGAGCCGGCCGTCGAGGTAGGCGACTTCGATGTGATGACGCTCCGCGCGGTCCCGGACATCCGCCAGGGAGAGCGGGTGGGTGGGGATGATCGAGTTGTGGACGTGCTGCCAGTCCCTGAGGGCCGCGTCGTCACCGGGCTGCTGGATGTGTAGGTCGAACATCGACACAGGAAATCCCAGGTGCTCGTTCGACGGCAAGCGGATTGCGGTGCCTGCGCAAGCGGCCTTCACGACCTGCGCCGCCGCCGATCGGCCAGCGCCGCGCCGGCCTGCCGGGGACGGCGACGACGTCGGTCCGGCTCGGCAGGAACGGTGTCCCGCCGAGCCGGGGTTCGGCGCGCTCAGACGTACAGCGCCTGTGACCGAAGGAAGGCGCCGCTGGCTCCCTGGGGCCGGACGGTTCCTATTTGATGTGCCAGGCCGGCCCCACCTCCAGCCACGTCCAGTGCTCGGCGGGGAGTTCCTGGCCGCGGATCCGGTGGATCGTCTCCAGCAGGAGCCCCGTCCTGGGGTCGACGATGTAGCGGTCGTCGGTCAACTGCTGCACCGGCTTCTCCGTGTCCGCGGTGTACCCGGTGATCTTCCGAGTGGCCTCGACCGCGACGCCGCTGCGTCCCCTGCTGTCCTTCACCTCACCGAGGAGCTTGATGCCGGGGATGTCGGCGAGGATCCGGAAGAGCGTCGCGCGCAGGTGCGGGCCCGCCGGTGAGTCCTCCAGCATGAGCGTGACCTGGTCGAGCCGGGCCCGGGCGTTCTTCGGGAAACGGGCTTCGAGTGCCCGCTGCTCGGTGGGCAGTCTGCCGATCTGCGGCCAGGTCAGCCATGCGTCGCCCACCCGCCACCGCTTGACCTTGCCCGCCCCTCCGGCCGGGGGCCCCACGACGGTGCCGTCCGGCGCGAGCCACCAGACCTGGCCCTTGCGGTCGAACCAGCGCGTGTCCGTCCGCTTCCCGTCGTCCTGGTTCTCCGTCGCGACCCGCACCTTCCAGTACGGGGCCCGCGACACCGGGCCCTCGGCCGCGACTCGTGCCATCTCGTCCAGGAATTCGCCTGCCGACGCCGTCGCGGTCGCCTCGCCGCCCAGGTCGAGTACGGGGTACGCCACTGTTCCGGCGGCGATCGCGGCAACCGCCGCGGCGGCCACGAGCACCCTGCGGCGGCGCGGGAACGCCCCGGCGCGGGGGCCTGTGACCGTCGCCGCGGCCGCAGTCGTCCCGCTGCCCGCACGGAGACGCGCCTCGTCGTGTGCCGCCGCTGCCACCGCCGCCTGCGCGGCGGCGACCACGCCGGCCGTGGGTCCGGCCACGTCACCGGCCGCGATGAGTTCCGCGGCTCCGGGGAAGTCGAGAAGGCCGGTGGCGCCCGAGCCTTCGAGGCGCTCCTGGTGCTCGGCGCCGCCTGTGTGTTCCGTACGTTCACTCATGCCAGGTCTCCTGTCAGCTTCAGGGGAAGGCCGGCGCGCAGCCGGTTCCGAGCGCGGTGCAGACGCGAGCGGGCCGTGCCGGCGGGGATGCCGACCACCGAGGCCGCCTCCCCGGGCGTCAGCTGCTCCCACGCCACCAGCAGCAGCAGTTCCCGTTCGTCCGACGGCAGTTGTCCGAGCAGTCGGCGTAGCTGCGGCGCCACCGCCGCCGCGTCGAGTCGCGCGTCCACCGCCTCCCACGGATCGTCGCGGCCGCCGCTCTGCGGCCCCGAGCGCTGCCGCTCGATGCGCCGCCAGTGCGCTGACAGAACGTTCCTGGCCACGCCGAACAGCCAGGCCCGCGCGGCACCGCGGTCCGCGTCGAAGCCGTGGCGCGCGGTGTACGCCTGGAGCCAGGCCTCGGCCAGCAGATCGTCCGCGGCGCCTGGCGCGCGCCGGTTGAAGTAGCCGTGCAGGGCCGCCGAATGACGTCGCACCAGTGGCTCGAAGGCCGAGGCGTCGCGCCGGGCCCGGGTGAGCAGTTCCTCGTCCGTCACGGCGCCGCCGGTGCCGGGGCCGTCCCGTTCGTCCGGTGTCACGAGCCCTCCCTCTCCGACCGCCGGACGGCGGTCTCACCCCTACTTGGCGCCGGAGCCCCGAGCCGTTCGCGGCCGGCCGTCGATCCGGGCCTTCGAGGGGCCGTGGGCGGGCATCACGTTCCGACGCCCGCCCACGGACCGTCCCGGCTAGAGGTAGGGGCGTGTGATCAGCTCGAGCGCGTGGCCGGCCGGGTCCTTGAAGTAGACGCCTCGGCCGCCGTGTTCGTGGTTGATCTCACCGGGGCGCCGCATCTGCGGGTCGGCCCAGTGCTCGATGCCCCTGTCGCACAGTCGCTGGTACGCGCGGTCGAAGAGTTCGTCGTCGATCAGGAACGCATAGTGCTGCATCTGGATCTCGACCGGCGGCTCGGCGAACTGAAGGAGTACGCCGTCGTTGAGCTGGATGTTGGTGAACGGGCCCCAGGACGGTGCTTCCGGGAGTTCCAGCAGTTCTCGGAAGAACCGGGCCGACTCGTTGCGGTCCCTGGCGGCGATGATGGTGTGGTTGAACGTGACTGTCATACGGCTGACCTCGCTGCTGCTCGGCATGGTGGACGGACTCTCGGTGCCTGAGCAGGGGGAGGTCCTCGTGCCGAACCGTGGGGGCGCGCTCGGCGCACCCGCCGAGCGGTCAGTCCTCCACCGGATAGCCGATCCGTGTGTGGCGCAATGCCGTTCCGGTGTTCACGACCGGGGACCTTACTGGATCCGGAGGACGGCGACAACGCGTCGCCGGTGCCACGGTCCCTCCCCCGTCGGCAAATCCGATCCGCCGGAGAAGCTGTCCGAGCACCGCCCTATAGTTGTCGTTCGGCAATAATGACTGTTCGGCAACAACATGCGGACCGGATGCGGGGGGGGGGATCGGGATGTTCCGGTGGCGGGCGGGGTTCGCCGTCGACGTCGGCGGGCGTCGGTCCGCGGCGCGGCTGCGCGCCGTGCGTGCCGGTGTTCAGGCCGTCTTCAACCGGGCCGAGCCGTCGCCTTCGCGCAGTTGTGAGGCCGCGGCGCCGCAGAAGGCGTCGAGGCCGTCCAGCAGGGCGGCCCGCTGGTCGGCGGGCATCTGCGCGAGGACGGCTTGCAGTTGGGCCTGGCGGTCGGAGCGGAGCCCGGAGAGGAACGCCCGCCCGCGGGGGGTCGTGAACAGGCACAGTTCGCGACGGCTGGTGGCGCTGGGGGTGCGGTGGATGAATCCGACGGCCTGCAGTCGGTCGCACAGCCGACTCGTCGACGGCGGCGTGGATCCGAGGATCTCGGCGAGCGTCCTCAGATTGATGCCCTCGTGGTGTTCGAGAACGAACAGCACGCGCAGCTGCGAGGGCGAGACGGGGGCGGTGGAGGCCCGGCTCCACAGGACTTCCAGCAGCTCCGCCGCCTGCGAGGTCAGTCGCGCCACCTCGGCGGGCTGTCGGGGCGGTGAAGTCACGGTCACACTCTCGCAGGCTCGTCAGGTGCGGTCGGCCCGCCAGGGGCCGGCCGACTCCCGTCCACAGTAGACCCGGCCCGATCGGGCCGGGGACGGCTTCGCCGCGTTCGCGGCACGGCTGTCCGTAAAAGAATAGGCTTATCCCATCATCGTGAACAGATTTGTGAAAGCTGAGCGGGCCCTGCGCACGGCGGCGCCCCACCAGTTGCTGGACGCTGTGCGCGGCGTGCTCACCGAGCAGTACGCGGCCCGTTCCGTCGAGCTCTTCCTGGCGGACTACGGCCTGACGGTGCTGCAGCCGGTGTCGGTGCTGCCGCACACCCTGGAGCCCATCTCGGTGCACAACAGTCCGGCGGGGCGGGCTTTCGGGGCGCAGTCCGCCTACGTGGAGGAGAGCGGCGGCGGCCTGGTGCGCGCCCACCTGCCGGTCACCGTCCGCGGCGACCGGCTCGGCGTCCTGTCGATCACCCTCCCCGGCGGTGAGCACTGCGAGCAGTGCCTCCCCGAACTGATCGAGATCGCCGAGATGCTCGCCCACCAGGTGGTCGTGGCATCACGGGACACCGACGTGTATCTGCAGGCGCGACGCAAGGACCGGCTGACACTGGCGGCCGAGATGCAGTGGCAGTTGCTGCCCGGCCGTTCGTGCGCCCAGCCCGAGTACGAACTCGGCGCCCAGTTGGAGCCCGCGTACGCGATCTACGGGGACAACTTCGACTGGTCGGCCACCGCCGAGCACCTGATGCTGTACGTGACCAACGGCATGGGTGAGGGCATCGAGGCATCCCTGCTGACGAACCTCGCAATCAACGCGCTGCGCAACGCGCGCCGCGCCGGCATCGGACTGGCCGACCAAGCGGCCCTCGCGGACCAGGCGGTCTACGGCCACTACCGCGGCGACTGCCACCTCTCCGTCCTCATGCTCGACTTCGAACTGGCCACCGGCCGGGTCAGTGTCGTCGACGCCGGCTCCCCGCAGATGCTGCGGCTTCGCGACGGGGTGGTCGAGCGGGTAGCCCTGGAGGCGCAGCTTCCGTTGGGGATGTTCGAGGAGACCGACTACGCGACCCAGGAGTTCCAGGTGGAACCGGGCGACCGGCTGATCTTCGTCAGTGACGGGGTGTACTCGGTGGCCTCACCGCTCGGCGAGCAGTACGGGGAGAAGGCCCTGGCCCGGGCCATCCTGTCCACCCGTCTGCTGCCGGCCGCCGAGGTGCCGCGCGCGGTGCTGCGCGAGCTGACCGGCCACCGGGGCGAGTCCCTGCCGGACGACGACGCACTCGTGGTCTGTCTCGACTGGCGCGGGCAACGGACAGATGCGGAGGCGGCGGCGACCGGCCGTTAGAACGGTCCCCCGGCGTTCCGCAGGGCTCCGTCGAACGTGAGTCCAAACGGCAGGCCACACTCTTGCCATGCAGGCTTGCCGCCGTTTTGGTGTTCACGGCCGCTTCTCGTGACTAAAGTTTGTTATACGACAAGAAACAGCGAGTCACGACGGCGTGCTGAACCCGGCGACGACGCCCGTGGATGCGGCGTGGTCCAGACGGCATCTCTGCGCGCATCAGTTCCTCGCCGAGCCCGACGCCCCGCCGTCGCCGGGAAGGTCCCTGATGCAGGCCTCCAGCAGCGTCATCTCAGCTCTTCCGATCGAAACGAACAGCGATCTGGCGTGGGTACGGCGGCAGGTCCGCCGCGCCGCCACCGACCTGGGACTGGGGCTGGTGCAGCAGACCAGACTGGTCACAGCGGCGAGCGAACTGGCTCGCAACGCCCTGGTCCACGGTGGCGGCGGCGAGGTGGAGATCGCCCACGTGGCCACCGGCGGCGGGCGCGGGCTGCGCCTCGTCTTCACCGACCGCGGGCCGGGCATCCCCGACCTCGATCAGGTCCTCACCGGCGGCCCCACCACCGGCGGCGGCTTGGGCATGGGACTCGGCGGCACCAAGCGACTGGTTCACGAGTTCGCCATCGAGAGCGGCCCCGGCGTGGGCACCACCATCCAGATCATCGTGTGGGCGTCCGGACTGCCGTCTCCTCGGTGAAGGCCGTGGGTGGCCGGACCCGTCCAGGTCGAATAGGCGGCCGCCACCGCAGGAAAGGCGTGCGATGAACGCCGGCAGCGGAACCGCGGTTGTCGATGGCCGCCGAAGACCGCGCGTACGTCGATGACGGAGCCGGCCGCGGCAGGCGCGTCGCCACGGCCGAACCGGTCCACCGCCGCCGCTCGCGATCAGGGCCGACGGCCGGCGGCATCTCCGCCCGGGTCGTCCGCGAGCATCACCGCGGCCACCGTGCGCTTGCCCACGGGCTCCCGGTGCACTTCGAAGCTCTGGCTGACCGCCATGACGATCTCCAGCCCGTGCTGCCCGACCCGGCCGGGATCGGCGGCCCGGGCCACCGGGAGCACCGGAGCGCTGTCCCAGACCGTGATCTCGATGCGGCCCTCCGACAGTTCCAGATCCAGCAGATTCGGACCGGGGGCGTACTTGCAGGCATTGGTCAGCAGCTCGCTCACCACCAGTTGCACGAGGTCCATCGCACGGCTGGAGACCGGATACCCGTGCACGGCCTGCACCCGAGTGAGGAACTCACGGGCGACGTCGCGCCCCCGGGCTATGTCGCCCGAGACGCCCTCGTACGCCGCGGACACCCTGACGCACTCGCCGTCCCGCGACCGCTCCCCCTGCTGGGCAGCCTCATCCATGCGATCCGCCCGCTTCCTGAGCCGTGACCGTTACGCAGCATCTACCCCCAGGGCCGAACGGCATCCGACTGGGCGGGCAGCGCCTTCCGGACGGACCGGCCTGCTGCCCTCCCGGGACGGCCACGGCATCCGAAGCCGGAGCGGTGCACAGCCGGACCCATGGGGATAGCCGCACCCTATGCGATCACCCGTAGTCATGCGAGACCGACCGGAACGTCATGGTGACCGCCGAGGCGAACCGGCGCGCCCCGTCCACCGCAGCACCGTTCCCCACCCGAGGTCCCTGTACGTGGAGCCCGGCTCCCCGGACGTTCCGGGGGGTCGGCGGGTCTTCGTGGACGCGACGCTCAACCTCCGCCTCTTCGACAGCCGTTCGCGTGCCACCGACCGCACCGCGTCGGCACTGAGAGCGAGCGCTCTCCCAGACATCGGGCGCTCCGCTCCAGGAGTCGAGCTCGAACAGGTGCCCGGCGAACGAGTCGGTCAGCCGATCCGAATCCGCGGGTTCAGGTCGAGTGCGACGTGCGGAGCGAGTGCGTGCAGGAAGTCCGCGGCGTCGAACATCTCGCCGGCGGAGGCGACGCCGATGGTCTTGGTGCGGCCGGTCAGGACGCGTTCAAGAGCCTCGGCGACGAGGGGCGCGGTGACAGCGTAGATGTCCTGGCCGGCGGCCACGGCACGGCGTTCGGTTCCGTCCGAGCGCACGACGGCGTCGACGAGGAAGGTCTGGTCCGAGCGCCCGGTCTCGTCGGCGGCGGTCGGGGCCGGTGTATGGGGGGGCGGCTATGTCACGGACCGCCTCGGCGGTCATGTAGGTCGTCACATCAGGGATGGACAGGTGCTGAGGGACCGTGACGACGTCCGCCATCGTGAACTCCCCGATCACCTGCCGGGGTCCCACCGGATCCGGGAAGGTCCACTCCAGGGTGGGCGCCTCGTCGCTGCGGCGCTCCCACCGTCCGCCGCTGTAGCGCAGGCGGTGTTCACCGCGCCGTTCCCGCGAGACCGCGCCCGACAGCCGGGTACCGGCGGTGGGGTGCCAGCTGCTGAGCGCGTAGGCGATGTGGGCCTCGTCGGCCTCGGTCCAGTCGCCCATCGCCGCGGTGGCCAGCAGGTCGCCGAGACCGCCGAAGAAGGCCATGGCCGGGACGATCACCGCTTTCGCGTCCCGGGCCCGCTCGCGGTAGTGGGCGAAGGTGTCGAGATTGGCCTCCAGCTCGGCGGCCACGTCCAGGTACGGAATCCCGGCGCGGAGCGCGGCCTCGATGACGGGGCCGGTGGTCGAGGCGAAGGGGCCGGCGCAGTTGATGACCGCCGCCGTTCCCGCCAGAGCCCGGTCCAGCGATTCCGGGTCCTCGACCGACGCCGACCGGGCCTCCAGTCCGCGCTCGCCGGCCAGCTCCTCCAGAGCCTGCGCGTTGCGACCGGACGGCACCGGGACGAACCCACGCGTGGCCAGTTCCGCGACCACGAACCGTCCCGTGTGACCGTATGCGCCGAACACCGCAACCAGCCGGCCTGACCCCATGGAAGTGCTCCCGTGTGCTCGAACGTCCGCAGCGATCTCGGTCCGCCGCGGCCTGACATCCCCATCCTGTCCTCGCGCCGGCACCTCGCACGAGCGTCGGAAACGACATGCCACGTACAGTTTCGGACATGCCCACCGTCGCACTGGCCGTCACCGATGGCATGCTCCCCTACGAACTGGCCGTGGCCGTCGAGGTCTTCGGGTCCGATCTGACCCACCTCGTGGACCCCTGGTACGACTTCTCCCTCTGCGGGAACGGCCCGGTACGCATCGGCCGCTTCCGCCTTGAACCCGACCACGGGCTCGACCACCTCACGCAGGCGGACACGGTGATCGTCCCCGGCTGGGCGGACACGGATCGCGAACCGCCCGGTGAACTGGTCGATGCGGTGCGGGCCGCTCACACGGCCGGCGCCCGCGTGGCCTCGCTGTGCACAGGCGCCTTCGTCCTGGGCGCGGCAGGACTGCTCGACGGCAGGCGCGCCACCACCCACTGGGCTCATACGCGGGAACTGGCCCGGCGCCACCCAGCGGCCACCGTCGATCCGGACGTCCTCTACGTCGACAACGGCGACGTCCTCACGTCCGCGGGCAAGGCCGCCGCCATGGACCTGTGCCTGCACCTGATCCGCCTCGACCACGGCTCGGCCGACGCCAACAAGATCGCCCGACGCCTGGTCGTCCCACCCCACCGCGACGGCGGCCAGGCCCAGTTCATCGCCTCCCCCCTCCCCGCCCCGGACAACCACCCCCTGAGCGAACTCTTCCCCTGGGCGTTGGAGCGACTGGACCAACCCCTGACCGTGGAGGACCTGGCCCGCCGGGCCCGCATGAGCTCACGCCACCTCGGCCGGCACTTCAAACACCTCACCGGCACCACGCCGCTGAAGTGGCTCCACACCCAGCGCATCCGCCGCGCCCAGGAGCTGCTGGAGACCACCGACGCCACCGTGGACACCATCGCCGTGGCCACCGGTATGGGCACCGCCACCACGCTGCGCCGCCACTTCCACCGCAGCGTAGGGGTCCCGCCCGACACCTATCGCCGCACCTTCCGCCCCTGAGTGGTGGTCCGATCGGCACGGCCTGTGCCGAGACGAGTCTCCGGTTGGATCTCCGCTAGCGTGATCGCCTGCCGTATGCCATGTCCACGTATCCGGCGGCCCGTGCGAGGGATGTCCGATGGCGAGCGATGGGACCGTGATGAGCGAACTGACGAAGCCCCGAATCGAGGTTCCGGAGGGTGACGCACCGACCGAGCTGACGATCCAGGACCTCGTCGTCGGAGACGGGCCCGAGGCACTGCCGGGCAGGGTCGTCCAGGTTCACTACGTGGGGGTCACGTTCGCGTCCGGCAAGGAATTCGACTCCTCCTGGGAGCAGGGCCGGCCGTTCAAGTTCGCCGTGGGCGGTGGGAAAGTCATCAAGGGCTGGGACCGGGGAGTGCGAGGCATGAAGGTCGGCGGCCGGCGCCGGATCATCGTTCCTCCGCGTCTGGGCTACGGCAAGCAATCGCCCTCCGCGTCGATCCCGGCGGGCTCGACGCTGATCTTCGTCGTGGATCTGCTCACAGTCGTGGGTGGTCCCCCTGGCGCGAGGCCCCTGTCGACCGGCTCGGCCTGAACCGGGCGCACCCGACGGGCGGGGAGAATCTGTCGCCCCTCACCCGAGGGGTGCCCCGCCGACAGGCCCGCAAGCGGAAGGCGAGCGCCCCGACGCCCGATCAGACGGAGGCGAAAACCTCCTCGGGCACCTCGTCGAGGACGAACCCGTTGTCGAGCCGGACGCGGACCGTGACACGGGACATCTGCCGCTGGTAGGCGGCCCACTGCTCTTCCAACGCCGCCACCTGTTCCTCCAGTTGTGTCCTGCTCGCCGACGGCATCTGGTGACCGAAGTCGTCGAGGAGCGACTTGAGACGCAGATACTCACTCACCTCGTGGCTCTGCTGCCGGTGATGCTCGTGCACACGCTCGACGGTGCCCTCGACGCCTGCTGCCAGAGCCAGAGACGCGGCAGCGAAGGCACCCGTCTCCTCCGGGGGCTCCCCGGCGGGGGCCACCGCCCCGGCCAGTCGGACATCCGTGGCCAGCCGCACCCGTTGGCCCACATTCAGCGTCATCGATCCTTCGTCCTCCTCGTCGGTCACCGGCGACCCGGTCTTCGCGGAGCGTCAGGGGTTCACACCGCCCCACCAGCGCGGGCCTTCGCGGTCGCACACTAGCGTCAGCAAGCGTCCGGCTCCTCATCGGCGATGTCCTCCGTCAGGTGCCGCGGCTCTCACGTCCCTGGGCTCGCCGGCAGTAGCCGCGCCCATGCCCTGGGAAACCAGCAGGCACCCCGCGGTCGGCCCCCACACTCCGGCCGCCACGAACAGTGACCATGGCACCGTCACCGTGTTGTGCGGGGACCCTTGCTACCAGTAGGCCGGTGCACACCTCACCAGAGACCCACTAGCGGCAGGGCGAGACGGCCCTGCCGTCTCGCCCTCGTTCGATGCCGGCGGGCCCCGGAATGCCGCCGCACCGGACCGGCTGTGGTGGTCGCGACCGGCACGGGGCCCCGGGGGTCCGTCGGCGTCGTCGATGACAAAGGCCTCCGGCCCTCCGCACGTACGGCGGGAGGGCCGAAGGCCTCAAGTCGGTGGCGAGGAAAGCGAAGAGGCTAGATTCAAGGAGTTTTGAGAAGGAAGCCCCTTCATGGCCTCGCCACGGCCACGTTAACAGTCAGGCGGGGATCAAGTCGCGCAGATTTTCCGGCGTGACGATCCGCGATTCCGGGTGCAGCCCCTCGGGCCGTTCCAGGCCGATGTAGGTGACGGGACCCGCCGGGACCGTGTTTCCGTCCCACATCGTGAGCGTCGTCGAGTCCTCGGTCATCAGGTCGGTGAGGTAGCGGACCGTGAGCTGCTCGCGCTCGACGACGGCGCGCAGCAGCGTCGCGACGGTGACCCGGTTGCCCTCGACGCGGTTGGCCGCGGGGGTCCCTTTCAGGTACAGGTGCAGCCACTTGGCGCGCCACCGGCCGTCGGTCCCGCGCAGGAACGCGAGCGGCAGCGCAACGCGGCCCGGACCGCGCAGCTCCGACTTCAGACGCACCGTGCGCGGCTCGAACGGCCGTCCCTTCTGCTCGCTCTCACGCAGCATGAACCCGAAGAAGGACTCCTCGACCTCCTCGAAGCCCTCGCCGGAGAAGATGTTGACCTGCGGGACGATGCAGGTGCCCCGCACGGCGCCCAGACGCAGGTTGATGAACTCCGAGGCTCCGTCCGGCGCGTCCGTGATGTCGCCGGAGTGCTCGCCCTCGGCGGCACGGAGGTTGGTGTACGACAGCCAGGACAGGGTCGCGTAGTCGGCGCCCAGCAGCAGCGCCGACAGGTCGTAGTCCGTGGTCTCCTCGCTCTGCTTCCAGTGGACGAAGAAGCGCAGCAGGTCCCCTTCGACCGGGGACACCGAACCGCGCGGGAGCACCCCGAGCCCGGCCCCGGTGTCGCGTCCGCTGAGCGGCAGCGCCACATCCAGGACGTCGGGGTCGATGAGGAGATGGTCCGCGGCGGGCAGCCGGCGGCGCAGCTCCGCATCCAGGACGTCGACCAGTCGCCGGCGCTCGGGCGCGGGCACCGGCGCGCGAGTGTCGTCGGTGGCCCAGGCCCGGCCCAGGCGGTTGATGAAGACCCGTCGCATGCCGGTCTCCGCCGCCCGGTTGTGCAGGTGCTGGCGCAGCGACAGCACGACCCGGCCGGACACGTCGCGGACGACCTCCTCGGCGGCGGCCACGACGGTCTCCCGCTCGTCCTGCGTGCCGGCCGCGCGCAGCAGTCGGTCCAGGGCGCGGAACAGCTTGCCCGGTGCGGTCTTCAGCAGCCCCACGGCACCGGTGATGTCGCCCAGGGCGAGCAGGTCCTCCACGCGGCCGTCCAGGGAGCGCGCCGTCTTCTCGCCGCGGGCGACGGCGAACACGTCGGCGGCGTGCGGCCACTGCGGGTACTCGTGCGGGTGCAGCCGCTCGCCGAGGCGCTTCCACATCTCGCGGTGTGCGTGCACGTCCGCGAGCTTGGCCGGCGCCGAGGCGACGACCGTGTCCAGTCCCGCGAGCAGTGCCCGGCGTACGCCGCGCGGCAGCGCCCGGATCCGCGTCGGCTCCTGCAGGGTGACGTCACCGCCGGTCAGCGCGCAGGCCACCCGGAGCACGTCGGTGACCGTGTCCAGCAGCAGCCGGGCACCGACCCTCAGCCGTGCCTGGTTGACCACGGCCCGGTTCTCCCGTACCGGGATCTCCGCGGGCTGCGGTCCGTCCGCGCAGTGGCCCGCCAGCTCCTGGAGATCCCGCAGTCCGTCCTCGCCGAGGGGCGTGCTGCTGCCCGCCAACGCCAGGTACAGGGAACCGAGTTCGGCGTCCAGCGCGCCGCCCAGGTGCAGGACCGTCATCCGGTCGCCCGCCGCGGCGATCAGCTCGTCGTGGTGGGCCAGCATCTCGTCGTACGTGTGCCGGTAATGTCCGTAGGACGGCAGGGTCAGCAGATTCACCACACCGGCACTCAGCTGTTCGAGCGTGTTCGCGCGCGTCCGTCCGTCGGCGAGCGCGTCGGCTGTGCACCGCATCCAGAAGTCGAGGGTGTCCGGGACGTTGGCCGGGAAGTCGACGAAGTACACGTTGTGCCGGACGTGGTCGCCGACCATCTCGCGGACGGTGCCCAGCGTCCGCACGGCGGTGTCGACGACCGCCTCCTCGGACAGCCTCGACAGCCGCTCGAGCAGCTCCGCCGAGAGCTTGAAGCCCACGGACATCAACGCGGCGTCGAACCGGCGCGCCGCGACGGAGCCGTCCCCGGCGGGTCCCGTGGGGCCGGGGACGCGGTGGGTGTGGCGGATGACGAGGGCATCGAGTCGGTGGGCCATTCCGGCATGATCCCCGGGCCGCGCGGGCGGCCGCACCCGGTTTTCGCCCGGTGCGGCCCGCCGCGGGCCCGCTCGTGCCGCCGGTACCGCCAGGACACCTGCCCGCTCGGGCAGCTCAGGGCCCACCCGGCCGACACGAAGCCGGCAGTACGGCTGGGCCTCCCAACGCCGGTGCTACTGGGGCGGGTTGCCGTGCTTGCGGGCCGGCACCTCGGCCTGCTTGTTGCGCAGCATCTCCAGCGAGCGGATCAACACCTGCCGTGTCTCGGCCGGGTCGATGACATCGTCGACCAGTCCCCGCTCCGCAGCGTAGTAGGGGTGCATCAGCTCCGAGCGGTACTCCTTGACGAGGCGGGCGCGCGTCGCTTCCGGGTCGTCGGCCGCGGCGATCTCACGGCGGAAGATGACGTTCGCCGCCCCCTCCGCACCCATGACGGCGATCTCGTTGCCCGGCCACGCGAACGTCAGGTCCGCCCCGATGGACTGCGAGTCCATCACGATGTAGGCACCGCCGTACGCCTTGCGCACCACCAGCGAGATCCGCGGCACCGTGGCACTGCAGTACGCGTACAGCAGCTTCGCCCCACGCCGGATGATCCCGCCGTGTTCCTGGTCGACCCCGGGCAGGAAGCCCGGCACGTCCAGCAGCGTCACCAGCGGAATATTGAACGCGTCGCACATCTGCACGAACCGCGCCGCCTTCTCCGACGCCGCGCTGTCCAGGACTCCGGCCAGTGCCATGGGCTGGTTGGCGATGATCCCCACCACCTGGCCGCCCATGCGGGCCAACGCGCAGATGACGTTGCGGGCGAATCCCTCCTGGACCTGCAGCACCTCCCCGTCGTCCACCAGCTCCTCGACGACCCGCGCCATGTCGTAGGGCCGGCTGCCGTCCTGCGGTACCAGTTCGCGCAGCAGCGGCGTCTGCCGCTCCACCGGATCCCCGTACGACACCTTCGGCGCGAAGCCGCGGTTGTTGTCCGGCAGCAGCGACAGCAGATACCGCACCTCGGCGAGGCACGTCGCCTCGTCGTCGTAGGCGAAGTGGCACACCCCGGACGTCTCCGCGTGCACGTCCGCGCCGCCCAGACCGTTCTGCGTGATCTCCTCGCCGGTGACCGCCTTCACCACGTCCGGACCGGTGATGAACATCTGGGACGTCTCCCGCACCATGAACACGAAGTCCGTCAACGCGGGGCTGTAGGCCGCACCCCCGGCGCACGGGCCCAGCATCACCGAGATCTGCGGGATCACCCCGGAGGCCGCCGCGTTGCGCCGGAAGATTCCTCCGTAACCGGCGAGCGCACTGACACCTTCCTGGATACGGGCGCCCGCACCGTCGTTCAGGGAGACCAGCGGTGCCCCTGCCGCCAGGGCCATGTCCATGATCTTGTGGATCTTCGCGGCGTGGGCCTCTCCGAGTGCCCCACCGAAGATACGGAAGTCGTGGGCATACACGAACACCGGGCGTCCCTCGACGGTCCCCCAGCCGGTCACGACACCGTCCGTGTGCGGCCGCTTGGCCTCCAGACCGAAGCCGGTGGCCCGGTGCCGCCGCAGCAGCCCCACCTCCTCGAACGACCCCGGATCCAGCAACAGGTCCAGCCGCTCCCGAACCGTCAGCTTTCCCTTCGCGTGCTGCGCCGCCGACGCCCGCTCCCCCGGGCCGGCCAAAGCCCGCCCCCGCAACGCCCGGAACTCCTCCAGAGCGCCTGCGCCGTCCCTCATGGCACCCGGACCGACACCCGCCTCCGAGCCCTCTGCCGCGTCGGCAACTGCGCTGTCGTTCACCACGGTCACGATGTTCTTCCCTCCCTCGAACGGTGCAGCCCGACGGGTGTCCCGCCCCAACACGAGCCGTACGCGGCGATGTTGGAACACGAATCCCGGCACACACCCGAACCAGCCAACGAACGGATCACGTACCAGACAACGAACCGGTCACCTACTGCGGCCGCGCACGACAGACGCTCATCGGCGGCCGCGCCCAGCCCAGGGGCCCTCGGCGGGCTACTGCCAGCAGTGCGGAGCCCGGTAGGCGCTCCGCCCGCCCGCCGGGCGCCACCGTGCCGCGCGGTGCTCCGCCTCGCCCGAGTCGGCGTCCGCGTCACCGCGCCCCGACAACAGCGCGGTCAACACCACGGCGACGACGGCCAGTTCCTCCTCGCACGGCGCACCCCGCACCACCCGCAACGCGGGTCCGACAACGTCCACCTCAGCCACGAAGACCTCCCCGCGTCACCACACGCCACGACAGGACCTCACCCTCCGGCACCCCCCTCAAAAGGCGGTCTCATCCCGCTCGAGAACCCCTCGACGACCGGGACGCGGCGAACGCGGCATTCGGACGGTGACGGGTGGGGCCGGGTCGCGCGGGTGGTGTCGGCGGGCACGGGATCGCCGGTGGCGTCGGCCCAGGGCCGCGGGGTCGTGGCCGCACCGAGCCGGGGTCGGGGCCGGCGTCGGGGCCGTGGTGAAATTCGTTTCTCCTGGCGGATGGGCGCCCGACATGATGACCGCCGGAAATGCGCGAGAGGACGGCTGCGGCGGGTGTCTGGAGGCGGACAGGTGGATCTGACGGATCTGTGGCAGCGGCGTTGGCCCGGCTGCCCTCCGTTGGGGTACCAGCTTCGGGGCCCCCACCGGAATGTCTGGGTGCGCTTTCACAGCCTGCCGGAGTCGAAGCGGTACGCCGAGGACGAGAGCGAGTACACCGTCGTCCTGGAGCGCTACAACACCATCCTTGACGAGCTGTTCGCTGGTACGGACGTGTACGTGATCACCTCGGTCTGGACAGGCGAAGCCCGGGTTCCGTCACTCCAGCCCGACTCAGGCTATTGGCAGAGTCTGCTCGTCGAGGACGACCCTGACCCTGAATTCCGCACGTACTGCCACCTCTTCGCCGCCCGCCGGCCCTGGCGGCGAGGCTGCATCGACGAGTTGCTCCGAGACGTCGCCGACGACAACACGGCGGGCGTCCTCGTCACCGACGTCCGAATGCAGCGTGTCCACCATCCCTACGACGGTGGCGCCGACGTCTTCCTGGCCACGTCGGAGGAACGGGACCGGATGCGCGACCGGCACGCCGACTGGCTCTCCAGCCAGCCGTCAGGCCTCTGACCATTCCGGATCACGATGCGTCGGGTGGTCAGGCGCCGTAACCCGAGGAACGCTGCCGCAATGCCCGCGACGGTGAGGACGGGTGCTCGGCCTTGCGCTCGCGGGGGCGGTGGAGCCGACGGCAGCCGGCCCATCAGAACACCGTCCTCCCCGCCACCGGCTTTTGTCCGCGTGCCGTTTCGCCGGATCCGTCATGCACCGCTCACGGAACGATGACGCCATGGGAAGCGGTGATCAAGGGCGCCCCCGGGGCGATCCGAGCACGTGAGAACGTCCGGAAGCCGTCAGAGGATCGCGAGCAGCTCGCCCAGCGGGGCGGGGACGCGGTCGACGTCGAGGGCCTCGACGAGGACCCGGCCGTAATGGATCTTGCGTCCTTTCTTGGTGCCGAAGAAGCGCCGGAACTGCTGCTGTGCGGTGCGGCCCTGCTGGGCGGGCTGGCGCAGGAAGGTCTGCAGTGCGCGGAGATCGCCCTCCTCGCGTACGAGTTCCTCCACTCGTGCCACACCCAGCGCGCGGATGAGCTCGTCCTCCAGGTCCGCGGAGCAGACGAAGAACTGCGGCTGCACCCCGCCGGCCGGCTCCAGGGCGCGCGCGTAGTAGCGGCGCTCACCCTCGTCGCACAGTCCGGTGAGTCGCAGTCCCAGTCCGGTCGGGCCGAGGAAGCGGGCGAAGCGGCCTACGTTCATGGCACCGCCGATCGTCAGGACGCCGACCCCTTCGTCCGACAGGTTGCGGCCGCGGTGTCCGGCGAGGGCGTTGACCGCTGCGACGTCGCTGGGTCCTTCGAGGAGGACGGCGGTTCGGACGGGCAGCCGCTCGGCCAGCTCGCGTACCGGGTCGCCGGAACCACCGGCCGCCCATGCGGTGACCGCTTCCTGGAACGACTCCATGTCAGCCATGGCATGAGTCTCCGCCCTGCCGGGCGATCACGGAAAAGGTTTTCTCCCGCCGCAGCGGCCGACTCCGGAACTGGGACTGGGCTGGCTCTGTCCGGATCGGCCGACGGATCGTAGGCACCGGGTCGGAGCGGGGCCGGGTGCGTGATCTGCCTCGCGCGGGCTCGCGGGACCCTTCGCGGCAGTGCCTAGACCTCGGGGAGGGACGGGTCGGGCGTCCAGGGAGACGGTGCGGTGATGGACCAGCGTTCGTGGTCGCGCCAGGCTCCGTCGATGTAGAGATAGGCGGGTGACAGGCCCTCGTAGCGAAAACCCAGTCGCTGGACCAGCGCCAGGGACGCCTTGTTCGCCGGCTGGATGTTCGCCTCCAGCCGGTGGAGCCGCAGCTCCTCGAAAGCGTGCCGCAGGGTGATGGTGAGCCCTTCGGCCATGTAACCCCGCCCGGCAGACGGGGCGAAGGCCGCATATCCGAGGGACGCGCCCTGATAGCGGCCCCGGATGATCGAGTTGATGTTGACCGTGCCGGCGGCCGCACCGGTCTCCCGAACGCGGATCAGGTAGCCCCGGTTCATGCCGTCGCTGAAGCGACTCATCCACGCCTGGAAGTCCGGTGCGGTCGCGGGCAGTTGCATCCACGGCTCATGGAGCTCGGCGCTGGCCCTCACGAGCGAGCAGAACTCGTCCTGGTCGGCGACAGTGAGCGGGCACAGTTCGACCCGTGGCGGCGTAGGGGGCATGACCCCATGCTAGGGCCCCGGGAACGGCGCCGCGGCGGGCGGCCCGCACCCACCTGCCGCCCTCGCTGCAGAAATAGCCGAGACCGGTTGAACGCTGCATGCTGCGCGTACGTAGAGAGGCCGGGAGACTCTCTCCTCCAGGGCTCAGGCTCAACGAACCGCCGAACCCGCGCCACGCCGAGACCCAGTGACACCACCAGGAGTACCGATGACCTCTTCACGCCTCGGCCAGTGGCTGACGACGCGCCAGCCACTCGTGCTGGGCCTGTTCCGTATGGTTCTGGGCCTGCTGTTCGCCAGCGAGGGTGCGGCCACGCTCTTCGGTGTGCTGGACCGGAAGGCCAGCCCGGTGGGCGACTGGCCGTTCTGGTACGCGGGTGTCATCGAGCTCGTGTGCGGCGTCCTCGTTCTTCTCGGGATCGCGACACGCGGCGCGGCCTTCCTCAGCTCGGGCGCCATGGCGTTCGCCTACTTCACCGAGCACCAGCAGGACGGCGTCTTCCCCCTGCAGAACGGCGGACTTGCCCCGGTGCTCTTCTGCTGGGGGTTCCTGCTCCTGGTCTTCTTCGGCCCGGGTGCCCTGTCCCTGGCCGGCCTCTTCGGCCGCGAGAACAGGGCACAGCCCACCGCTCGTCCGGTGACCGACCCGACGCCGTGACCTCGGCCCGGCTCAGCCTGCCGGCCGCCGCGCCCGATACCGCGTCCGCCTCAGCAGGAGCTACCGCACGACGAACTGCTCCCGCAGGACGAGGAGCTGCTCCCGCAGGACGACGAACTGCTGCCGCACGAGGACGAACTGCTGCCGCACGAGGATGAACCACTGCTGCCGGACGACGAGTTGCCGTCACAGGACGACGAGCCGCTACCGCAGGAGGAAACGCTTCCCGAACCGTCGTACGCAGCACCCATGACGTACCAGGACGCGGACGAGTCGCCGACGGAACCACCGGCGGCAGTCGTCCTCCATCCCCCGTGCGCCGATCGGCCGACCCGCCCCGCGGCAGCCGACGGACCGTACACCGAACCGCGCCGGGACGCCTGCCTGTTGAGGTCGTCCCACGCCCGCCGCGAGGCACGGCGCGCCATCCACGTGCAGAACGCGACGAGCCCCGCGACGACCACACCCACCAGTACGAACAACATCAGCATGCTCTCCCCCGATCGCCGCGCCTGTGCATCGACTGACCCCAGCCTGCCCCGCACGACATCCCCACCAAGCCACCTTTGAGCAAGCCCAGAGGTTTCGCCGGGGTCCACGAACGGATGCTGAGCGGGGCAACCTCGGAGGACGCCCCCACGCACCACCCGCTCACCCCACCTCGGCGATCCGGTGCCGGAGGTGTTCGTACGCCCAGGCGGACAGGGTCGTCGGGGTGGTGGTCCGGAGGCTGCGGGGCTGTTCGGGTACGAAGTTCTCGCGGAGGCCGGTCGACATGCCGAGTACCGCCTCGACCAGTTTGTCTGTCATTCCGGCCCGCTTGAGCTGAGCGCGCATCGCGTCGTCGCTGATCCGCTCGACGTCGATCCGGCGACCGGTGGCGCCGGAGAGGATCGCGCCGACCTCTCGCCAGCTGAGGTCGGCGGGCCCGTGCACCGCCTGCACGCACCGCCCCGACCAGGTCGGCGACAGCAGGCGGGCGACGGCGACCTCGGCGATGTCGCGCGGTGCCACCCAGGGCATGGGCTGGTCGAGCGGGAGGACGACCTGGAGGGTTCCGCCCCGCAGGGCGTCCAGTTGGAGTTCGAGGTTGGTGAAGAAGTACCCGCAGCGGAGGTGGGTGACGTCGACGCCGAGAGCGTCCAGCGCGGTCTCGGTGCGGGCCAGCCCGTCGATCTCCCCCGCGCCCCGACGCTTCTCGGCGCCCACGCTGCTCTGGAACACGACACGGCCGATGCCGTTCTCGGTGACGGTGCGGATCAGACTGCTGGTGGCGCGGGCGTAGTCACCCAGCGGGTCCTCGCTGCCGGTGGTGGGGTCGACCCAGAACAGCGCGTCCACACCACCGCAGGCGGCCGCGACCGTACCGGGATCGAACTGGTCCACCTGGACGGCCTCCACCTCCCGTCGCACGTCGGACGCCAGCCGTCCGGGGTCGCGCAGCAGAACGCGAGGCCGGACGCCGGCGCGGATGAGCATGGCGACGACGTGGCGGCCGACGTTGCCCCTGGGAGTGGTGACGGCGATCTGCACGGCTGCTTCCTCTCATCGGTGGCACTCATCAGCAGAGTAGGAAGTGGGGCGGTCTGAATCCGTCCTATATCGCCCTCGCTGTCACCGCAGCTTCCGCGCCCGGGGCTGCCTGGCGCACGGCGGGTGGCATGGGCTCCCACCTACCCCACGTCAACACCCCCGGTCCGCCGACACCGTGCTCACGCGCGCTGGGTCCACGCACGCGGCGACCTTCACCCCCGTCGGCAGGCAGCCCGCTTGCGCAGCCACTTCTGCGCTGCCTGGAGGACCTCGTCCCGGTCGCGGGCGACAGGCCTCGGGTCCTTGACGATCTCCTCGTCCGGCGGAATCGGCGCGTCGTATGTCTGGCCCGTCCGGTCCGCGTCCCTCACCTCGGTGACGATCAGCATGGCTCCGTCGGACAGGCGGTGGGCCTTGTTCCCCGTGGGGACACCCGCGGTCCGCTCGCCGAAGGACCGGGTGTCCTGGCGTCCTCGGAAAGCCACCGCCACCGCTTCACCGGCGCTGGCCGTCCGCCGGCCGGTCAACACCGCGACCGGCGGCGCACTCGCGGCCACCGCACTACCTCCGCTCCAGCCCATCGACCTGCCGTCCACATAGGGACTGCCACGCCGGATCGACCAGAGGGCCCGCTCGCCGTCCGCGCCCACGAACATGCCGGCCTTGCCCTCGCCCAGGACCGGGCCCACGACGGCGAGCATCGGCCACATGTTCCCCCCTCTGTCCGAGCGCAGATCGACGACCCAGCCACAGGCACGCCCGCGATCCGCCTTCGCGACGGCAGCGCGTCCCTTCCGCACGTAGGCGTCGTACGTCGCCTGAGAGCCCTGCACCGCCGGGAGCGAGACGTAGCCGAGGCCGCCTTCCAGCGAGCGGCCCCGCACATCTTCGAGCGCGTCCGAACGGGACCCGAGCTGCTCCTTCGCCTCGGCCGGTTCCCAGAAGACGCTGTGTCCATCGCCGAGGGAGCGGACGGCCACCCTTATCGCCCCGTAGGTGTCCGCAGGCTCCTGCGCCCCGCCGGCCTGCGAGAACGCGGTGCTGCGCACCTTCCCCCAGTCGACCCGGTCACGCAGGAGGGAGTGCTCCTCCATGATCCCCAGCGCCTTCGACAGGTAGGTCCGCGCCCTGGGTGACATGTCGGCGCCCTGCGCATCCTGAGATCGGTTCGTGCAGCCCGCCGCAGCGACCAGGACCCCGGCCAGTGCCACGCATGCCCCCAGGCGCAGTGAACGTCCCCGCCCCATCCATCCCCCTGCCCTCGGTGTCCGACGACCATAGACCTCCGGGCGCCCCCGGTCGCACGGGTGGTCGCAGAGCCGGAACGAACGCCCCTCGGTTCCCGTCGGCTCGGGTGACAGGCCCTCCGTCCGCCGACGGCGGTCCGGCTGTCAGTGGGGCGTCGTACGCTCCGGCGAGTGACCCGATCTCCGACACGGCCTCGTACCGTCGAGGCCGCCAGGCACGATGCCCGCCACGCCCTCCTCGATCCCGACAGCGCGCTGGATTGGCTGTCTCGCCCGGAAACGTCTCTGACGAGCCCGCTGGGGGCCGACGTCTGGGTGTTCGACGGCACTCTGACCCGCATCCTGCTGGTGAAGCACCGCTGGCGCGGGTGGGTGCCACCCGGCGGCGCGGTGGACCCCGGAGAGACGCCACGGGAGGCGGCGCGCAGGGAGTTGTACGAGGAGACGGGCGTCCGCGCCGAACTTCACGAGCGGCCCGCCGCCGTCGCCGTTCGGGCCTACCACCCGCAATGGGCGGCCACGCTGGGCGTCTCGTTCATGGCTGTCGCCGATCGGCAGACGGCGCTGACGCCGGAGCAGGGACAGCCCGCAGCCTGGCTGCCGCTCGACGAGCCGTGGCAGGGCTGGTTCCCCGAGGACCGCCTACGGATGGAGCAGTGCGCCGCATGGCTCCGTGGACCGGGTTAGAGCGGGGTGCCCACGGCGGTCGCCACCCGGCACCCGGTGCCCGGCACCCTCTTCGGCGCGGTCACCGAACTATTGGAGAACCGACCGGCGGTTGGCGCGGAAGCGCTCGACGAGCACGGCGGGAGCCTTCTGCGGCGATCCCGCGTAGTACGGCGGCTGCGGATCGTACTCGGTTGCCAGCTGGACGGCCTGCGCGTGCTCGTCCCCGGCGATCCTGCCGACCAGGGTGAGCCCCATGTCGATCCCGGAGGACACCCCGGCCGCCGTGATGAACTTGCCGTCCGTGACAACGCGTTCGCCGGTAGGGCGGGCGCCCCATGCGGCGAGGCGGTCGAGGGCCAGCCAGTGCGACGTGGCACGCCGGCCTTCGAGGAGCCCGGCCGCCGCGAGCAGGAGCGATCCCGTGCACACGGAGGTCGTCCATGTGCTGGCCGCGTCGGCGGTGCGCAGCCAGTCGAGCAGGGCGCTGTTGTCCATCTGCGCCGCCTGCCCGGGACCACCGGGCACCACGACGATGTCAGGGGCAGGCACGTCGGCGAACCCCCTGTCCGCGACGTCGAACACGGTCGGGTCGTGGTCTCGCTCGCGGCATTCTTCCGAGGTTGCGGTCACAAGCGGCCAAGCCGTCGTCACCTACGGACGAGGGATGGAGTCCGACGCTCCCGGGCGGTGCACGCCCGGGCCGCCGACACCGAACGGCGATCCTCGGCCAGTCAGCCCCGGACGGTCTGCCCGCCGAGCCCAGGGACCGTCCACCGCCGTCCACGGTCCAGTGAGGGCGCCCCTCCCCCGGACTCACCAACTCGGCCCAGCGGTCGGCCCCCTTTGTCACCTGAACTCGCCCACCCGACGTGCACAGCACCGCAACCCGACGGAGGGTGAACCCATGGAGATCATCGCGGTCCAGGAACCCGACACCCAGAGCCCCACGTCCACGCAGCCGGACGGCACTCCCGTGGCCCCGACCGTCCACGCCGCGCCCGCCGATCCTCCGGGCTCGGGGCAACCCGGCACCACCACGTTCTGCGGTACGCCCACGTCGGCCATGACGCGGCTCGCGTACCAGCCCGTCGGGCCGGACGCCTGGTGCCCACCGGATCAGGAGGACTCGATGTGCGTCAACTGCAACTCCGCCCTCAAGGCCACCTGACGGCTCCTTTTCGGTCGGTGCGTCGCCGGTACCACCGAATGAGGGATTGAGGTCGATCCAGAAGGCAACCGTGTCCGGAGGACGTGCGCGCACTGTCGACGGAACGGAGAACAGGTGATGGCGACCACGACAGACCCGGGGCGAGCGGCCGAGGCGGCGCCGAACAGCCTGCAGCTGCCCGGCATCGTTCTCGGCGTGGGGCTCGGCGGGTTCGTCGACGGCATTCTGCTGCACCAGCTCCTGCAGTGGCACCACATGCTTACCAGCACCAACCACGACCGCATCGGGGTGAAGTACTACAGCCCCGACACGGTGTCCGGCCTGGAGATGAACACGGTGTGGGACGGCATCTTCCACACCGTGTGCTGGGTCGCCGTCATCACGGGTCTGGGGATCCTGTACGCGCGGGTCACCCACAACCGCCGGGCGGTCTGGGCCTCCCGCGTGCTGTGGGGATGGATCCTGGCCGGCTGGGGACTGTTCAACCTGGTCGAAGGTGTGCTGGACCACCAGATCCTCGGCATCCACCACGTGCACGGCGGACCGCACCAGGCGTGGTGGGATGCCGGGTTCCTCATCCTGGGTGCGCTGCTGGTGGTCGGCGGATTCCTGCTTCAGCGCAGCGGACGCCCCATCGCCCCGGGAGCTCCCGACGGCGGACGCCCCTTCGCCCCCGGGGCTCCCGGCAGCGGAGGGCCGACGGGGGGCCGCTCCTGATGGCGGGCATGGAGCACCTGCATCACGACACCACCGGCACGATCCCGCTGGTAGCCGTGCTCTGCGGGACGGTCGTCGGCGCGGCCGCCGCGGGTTACCTGTACGCGGTGAGGCGGGCCCGTCGTCGCAACCCCGCTCTGGGCTGGAGCGGATGGCGGACGGCGTCCTTCCTCGCCGGGGCGGCCCTCCTCGGCGTAGCGCTTCTGCCGCCGCTCGGATCGGCGGCGCACACCGACTTCCGCGCACACATGGCGCAGCACATGCTCGTCGGCATGTACGCCCCGCTGGCCCTGGTTCTGGCCGCACCCCTCACGTTGCTGCTGCGCACCCTGCCCCCTGGTCGGGCCCGCCTGGTCTCCGCAGCGCTGCACACCCCGCCGGCGCGTTTCCTGGTGCATCCCCTGGTGGCTCTGACGCTCAGCGCCGGAACGCTGGGCCTGCTGTACTTCACGCCGTTGTACAACGCCGCGATGGGCAGCCCCGCGGGACACTGGCTCATGCTCGCGCACTTCCTGGCGTCGGGCTGGCTGTTCGCCCATGTCATCGCCGGACCCGACCCCGCGCCCGGTCGGCCGGGCGTACGGGCCCGGCTCGTCTGCCTGGGTGTCGCCGTCGCCGCGCACGCCCTGATCGCGCAGGCCATGTACGGTGGCTTCTTCGTCGACATCCACGCCCCCGTCGCCCAGGTCCAGCAGGGCGCGGAGATCATGTATTACGGCGGGGACATCGCCGAACTCCTTCTGGCGGCGGCGCTGGTGGCCACGTGGCGTCCGCAACGCCGCACCGCGTCGTCGGCCTCCGGCCGGCGGTGGGCGCCCCGGGCCACCGGCTGACCGGCTCCGGTGGCCGTGCCCGGGCGGGCGAGCGGCACGGGCATGCGGGGAGCCGGGGAGCTGTACCGTCCGCAACGGGTGTGGCCGGCCGCCGGGAGGGATCCGGGGGGCGTGAGGGATCCGGTCGGGGAACCGCCGTGGCGGCCGGCCGACTCAGGTGCCGGCCGCTCGCCCTGCTGGGCGATCAGGCGGGAAGCAGTGCGTCCCCGTCGAGGATGAGCCGTTCGGCCGCGCTGGCCTGCGGAATCCACTCGGGTGCCACCGCGGCGTACGTGGCGACGTCGTGCCAGACGCCCTGGGTGTTGAACAGTTGGCGCAGTGTGGCCTCGGGGTGCAGGCCCGCCGCGAGCATCACGTCACGCATCCGGGCGTGGTCCGCACGATGCCCCGCCCAGATGCGGTGCAGGCCCAGCCGACCGAACCCGTACGCCATCAATAGGCGGCCCGCCTCGTGGCCGTGGCCGCTGACCGGGGCCCCCGGCAGCAGCACCAGGCTGGTCAGCATGCCGTTGCGGCCGTACTCCTCGACGAGCAGTCCCATGGTGCCGACCATGGTGTCCTCGCCCGGAGCGCACACCGCCATGGTGTGCTTGCGGCGCGGCTGTACGTAGGGCTGCGCGAGGCACTGCGCGAAGGCGCGCTGGGCCTGCCGCGTGTCCATGCGGTCGATGCCGAGGAAGCGGGTCAGCAGGCGGTGGGTGTGGATGCGCTCGAAGGGGGCCAGGTCGGTGGCGCGCATCTCCCGCAGCCAGAGGTGGGCGCCGTGGAGTTCGGGAAGGTGGGTCACGAGTGGGCCCCCACGCCGACTAGGGGTGCGGTACCGATCAGCTCTTCGAGGTCGACGTAGTAGCGGCCGGACGCCACCGGGTGCTCCAGCAGGATGCGCCGTGCGGTGTCGGTGACCAGGGCGCCGCCGAGCATCACGCCACTGGCCAGTTGCGGCCAGCTGCACAGAGTGCGCCCGATCCGGCCGAGGGCATCGGTCATCGCCGGGCTCAGGCGGCTCTCGTCGCAGATCTGCAGCAGGTACGCCATGGCGCCGGCCGGGTCGAGGGCGCGCACGTCCCGCGCGGTCAGCTCACCGCCGCGGCCGTGGAAGAGGGGTCGGTCCGGTTCCTCGTCGAATCGCTCGACGTCGAGCAGACCGCGGTCGTTGGCGTCCATCAGGACGGGGACGCGGCGGGCTCGGGCGTGCTCGCGCGCGGCCACCTTGACCCAGGGGGTGTCGCACTCCTCGATCAGCAGGTCCAGCGGATGATCGGCATCACCGAAGAAATCCTCGATCGTCTCCTCGGTGATTCCCTCGCTCCACAGCTCGATGTCGAGGTAGGGGTCGATCTCGTACAACTGGCGGGCGCACAGGACGGTTTTGGGGATTCCGAGGTCGTGGACGCCGGACCGCAGCCGGTTCAGATTGCTCAGCCCGAGCGTGTCGAAGTCGGCGAGGCGGAACGATCCGCCGACGCCTTCCATGGCGCAGGTGAGCGCCGCGCTGTTGCCCACGGACAGGCCGATCACACCGATGCGTCGGCCGAGGAGCCGCCGTTGCTCGACGGCGGTGATCTTGTCGCAGTTGCGGTCGGTGCGCACGCGCCGGAACTCCGGCTCCGGCAGCAGGTGCACCAGTCGGCCCGACCAGGGATACCAGACCCAGGTTCCGTAGTGGCGCCGGTCGACCCCGCCGCACAACTCGTCGATACGGGCGTCGAGTTGCCCATCGGCGAGGGTGTCCCCGGGCGCCAGGCAGCGGGCCAGCTCCCGCAGCTGTTCGTCGATGAGGTCGTGGGTCGCGCGTACGTCACCGGACGCGAGCAACGCTGCGAGGCGTTCGCGGTCGGCGCTGTCGCTCGGACTGAAAAGAACAGGCCGGAAGGTGGCCTGGGTGGTTTGCAGCGCTGAATTCGGCTGCGTAGGAACGGGAACGGAAAGATCAAAATTGAGCACGAGCACGGAAGGTAGCAGTTCGCGATCTTGGAAAGCCTCTACTTCGCGGGCACGCCAGGTCGAATTCATGCGCGACCGTTCACCGCCACCGCGCCCCAGTTCGATAAAGGCGGCTCCGGTCGACGGCGCGGTGCGGGGCCTGGCGGTACGGCGGCAATCGGCCGACGTGCCCCGTCGAGTCCGGAGTTCGGTCGAGTCCCGAGCGACCGGAACTCGCACACCCGTTCCCGGGGTCCGCACGGTGAGCCAGCACTCCAGCCGTAGAACGTGATCTCGATGGTGAAGGGCGTCGAAGCGGCAGGTGTCCAGCGTGGATCATCCCGCCCGAGATCGCCCATGCCGTCGCGGGCGTCGGCTCCTTCTCCGTCTACCCGAGTTCACCGCGACGGAGGGCGTCCCTTGTCTCGCCGAGCTTCGCGGTCGTCGCCGGGGTCCGCTCCTGTGCTCGTTCAGCGAGTCGGAGGGCATCGTCGATCTCGCTGAGCTTCCTGGAGGACAGGACGGCCGCCCGCTCTATCAGGTCGTCCCGGGACACGGTGGTCAGCCACGTGCACGGGGTGAAGCCCGGACGCCGGAACGCGAGCCGCAGTACGCCTTCGAGCGGCAGCCCTTCACCGGCGCCGACCGTCACTTCGATGCCCAGACCGCTGATGTCGAGGCCCGCCGGAGCGACGACCTGCATCACCTGGAACCCGGACGCGTCGTCTCCTGACAGCAGGACGACCAACCTCCGCTCGTCGAACTGGACCCACCAGACTTCGCCACGTTGCACAAGCCCTCCGATACCCAGGACGGCAGGCGGACGCTGCGCCACCTGACGCGGTGTGGAGACGGGTACGGCCACCGTTGATCATCGGCGCGTGAAGACGAACGATCTTGCGGTGGCCGCAAGTCACAGCGTAGACCCTGCTGGCAGGAGGCGTTCGAGGGCCTGATGAGCCGGATGGCGGGACGCTTTACACGGGTCGAATCCCGACGCCGGGCCCGGACGTTGGTACTCGGCCCGTTGTCGGACCTGCCGCGCAAGAACTGCTGGACCATCGCCGAGCGGGCCGGGGCCAGGACCCCGGACGGCATGCGGCACCTGCTCGCTCACCTGGGGCGTTCCAGGGTGGGCAGACCAGCGAGGTCCAGGTGGCTGCCGACCGCGGATGCCGCCCGCCGGCATGCGTACCGACCACAGGGCAGGCTGCGGACAGCCCGCGCCTCGTCCCCGTGCTGAAGGATTCGATACGCCCTAGCCGTACGGGTTGAGCGCCCAGAAGCGGACGGTGTCGCTGCGACGGTCAAACCACAGGTTGGTGGAGGAGCGGCTACCGTCGCGGTCGAGCTCGTGCGACCGGATCCACTGGGGGTTCTCCGGCCCCTCGCCTTCGAGCGGCTTCTCGAACCACGAGGAGAAGTCATCGGCCGGCCCCTCGGAGACGAAGGCGTGGGCCGCCGTCAGCTCGGCGAGTTTCCCCGGTGTCAGCCGGGCGAAGCCCGAGATCACCAGCTCCGGCGACGGTAGGCACCGATCGTTGTCCCGGCTGCTCACCCACTTGGCGTCGGTGAGCGGGCCCAGCAGCGGGAACGCCTGCTCCAGCGGTGTGGTGTCGGTGTGCCAGTCCCCCTGAGACCCGTTCGCCACCTGACGCAAGGTCCACCAGGCGGGTAGGACCGCCAGCCCCGCCCCGATCCCGATCAGCTTCCGTCGCTCCAACGAGACCCCCGTGCCTGGCTTTTGGGTTCTGGCACAGATCTTAGGGAGCGGTCGCGGAGTGTCACTGGGACAACAGCAATGAGTTGGGTCAGCCCGTAGGGCGGTTTGCCGGGACAGTTGCCGGTAAGCCCGGATATCAGATGTTGCGGAATGGCAGGGGGAGGCGCCAAGGGGGCCAGCGAGTGGTGAATCAGCGCTGGCGAACTGGCTCATTTCACTGTCGTGGACCCATCCCGGCGAAGAGAGCGTCAAGAATGCGGTCGACGTAATCGTGAGTCAGCGGCTCCTGTGTGATCAACAGGCGGAAGTACAGCGGGCCGGACAGGACCGCCATCGCCAAGTCCAGGTCGAAGTCGGGCGACAGCTGGCCCTTCTCTCGTGCTGCCTTCAGGCGCGCAACGGTCTTGTTCGCCTGTGGAGCGATGAACCGCTCGTTGAGCGCACTGGCTACGCCGGGATCGTGCTGGGCCTCGCCAACCAAAGCCTGAAAGAGGGGGCTGAACGGCGCCCCGGCCAGGAGGTCGACGGCCTCGTAGATCTGCTTGCGCAGGTCTGCAATGACATCACCCGTGTCGGCGTAGTCCAGGACTGTCTCACCGAGCGAGAGCAGCGAGTCGAGCAGCAGGGCGCCCTTGGAGGGCCATCGGCGGTAGATGGTGTGTTTGCCGACGCCGGCCCGGGTGGCGATCGCTTCGATGCTGAGTTTGGTGTAACCGAGTTCCCGCCCCAGTTCCAGCGTGGTTCGCATGATGGCTTCGGTCAGGTCGGGGCCGCTGCGCCGGGCGTTGGTCATGCCTCCACAGTAGCGGCACGGCACGTGCCGTTCTTGACAGGGCTCCACGATCCCGGCACGCTGCTCCGCAACGGCACGGCACGGCACGTGCCGTGCCGTTGCGGGAAGGGGTGGGTGCGTGGACGCTGACGTGATCATTGTGGGCGCGGGGCCGACGGGCCTGATGCTGGCCAACGAACTGCGCACCGCCGGTGTGTGTTCCTTGCTGCTGGAGCGGCAGGAACGGCTGCGTGAGACTCCGCGGGCGAACGGCCTGGGCGGACAGATCCTGAAACTGCTGCGCTACCGGGGCATGCTGGCCGATCTTCGTGCGGCCAGTACCGACCCTCACCCTGCGCCTCGGTTCCCGTTCGGGAACGTGCACCTGGACTTCAGGTATCTGGCAGATCCGCCGATGCATTCGGTCCAGATACCGCAGCCGCGTCTGGAGCGTCTGCTGGAAGTACGCGCCGGAGGACTCGGGGCGCGAGTCCTCCGCGGTCACGAGGTGGTCGGAATCAGCCAGGATCGGAACGGCGTGTCCGCGGAAGTCCGGTGTGCGGACGGCCCGTACCAGGTGAGCGCCCGGTATCTGGTGGGGTGCGACGGCTCGCGCAGCGGTGTGCGGGACATGGCGGGCATCCCGTTTCCGGGAATTACCCATCCCGAGGTCAACCGGCTGGGTCACGTCACACTGGCCGAGGGAGTCGAACGGTGCGACAACGGCGACCTCCACGTGCCGGGTGTGGGCCGACTGCGTGCAGGGTTCACGCGGAGCGACCGCGGGGTATTCGGATTCGGTTGGCTCACCTCCGAGGTGCTGCTGATTTCCACCACCGAGGACGAGGACTGCGCGTACAAAGCCGACATGCCGATGCCCCTGGCCGAGTTCCAGGACAGCATTCGCCGCATTCTCGGCGTGGGTCTGCCTCTGGGGAAACCGCTCCGCCTGTCGCGCTACCAGTTCCAGGATCGGCAGGCCGATCGCTACCGCGAGGGACGCGTCCTGGTGGCAGGTGACGCGGCCCACCAGTTCCCTGCCACCGGGGTCGCGCTCAACGCCGGCATGCTCGACGCAGTCAACCTCGGGTGGAAGCTGGCCGCCCACATTCACCGCTGGGCGCCGCCCGGCCTGTTGGACACCTACCACAGCGAACGCCACGCTGCTGCGGCGCGAACGCTGCTGCACACCCGCGCCCAGGCAGCATTGCGGCGCGGGAACGACCCTGCCGCAGAAGCGCTCCGCGAGGTCCTTCAGGAACTGCTCGGCGACGAAGCGCCGCTGCGCCGCATCGGAGCCCTCGTCGCCGGATCCGACATCCGCTACCCGATGCCCGGTGGCAACGGGCATGCTCTGACCGGTGCCTTCGCACCCAACCTCACCCTGGACGCCGACCAGGGCACAACCAGCATCGCGGAACTCATGCACCCTGCGCGCCCGGTGTTCCTCGACCTCGCGGACCGTCCGGAACTCCGCGAACTCGCCGAAGGCTGGGCACACCGCGTCGACGTCCGTAGGGCAGCCACCAACGACCGTCCGGCCGACGCCCTCTTGGTCCGCCCGGACGCCCACGTGGCCTGGGCCGCGCCCGTCGGCGAATCCTCCGACGCCCTCCTACCCGCGCTGCGTCAGGCCCTCTCCTCCTGGTTCGGGGACCGCGAGCCGACGAGGGCCCGTACCACCAGCCCACCACCGACCGCGTACTGACCACCCGCACACGATGAGGATGTCCGACATGCCCGTACCCGCCGACCCCACAGTCCTGCACCCGATGCCCGACCAGCCACGGGTGGTGCTGCTCAAACCGCTGGTCACATCCCCACTGATCGAAGTCGGGGAGTACTCCTACTACGACGACCCTGACGACGCGACCGCCTTCGAGAGCCGCAATGTGCTGTACCACTACGGGCCGGAACGGCTCGTCATCGGCAAGTTCTGCGCGCTGGGCACGGGAGTGCGGTTCCTCATGAACGGCGCCAACCACCGCATGGACGGCCCCTCCACCTTCCCCTTCCCCACCATGGGCGGCTCCTGGGCCGACCACTTCGACCTGCTCACCGGCCTGCCCAACCGGGGGGACACCACCGTCGGCAACGACGTCTGGTTCGGCCACGGCACGACCGTCATGCCCGGCGTCCGCATCGGACACGGCGCGATCATCGCCAGCGGCTCCGTGGTCACCAAGGACGTCCCCGACTACGGCGTCGTCGGCGGCAACCCGGCCCATCTCCTGCGCACCCGCTACAGCGACGCGGACATTACCCGGCTGCTCGCACTGGCCTGGTGGGACTGGCCCGCAGAGCACATCAGCAAGCACGTACGGACCCTCATGTCCGGCAGTGTCGACCAGCTGCAGGATGTGGTACCCCCCGTCCCGCGCCCCTGATCCACCCGCGCCCACACGCTCGCCTTCAGCTCTCGGAAGGAAGCAGCCATATGCCCGCCGCCATGGACCGAACGCCCTTCGCCGACTGGCTCCACAGCCATGCCACCGCGCTCAGCCACCTCGATCCCGCGGCATCCCTGGACGACCTGGAACCGCTGCGCGACATCCTCGACGGTGCTCGTGTGGTCGCGCTGGGCGAGCACTCCCACTTCATCGGCGAGTTCGCCGCGATGCGCCGGCGCATCCTGCAGTTCCTCGTCGAACGCTGCGGCTTCACCGTCCTGGCCTTCGAGTACGGCTTCTGTGAAGCCATCCCTCTCGACGCCTGGGCCCACGGCCAGGGAGCGGACGACGAACTCTCCGCACTCCTGGCAACCGCGGTCCCCACCGGTATCCATGAGCCGGCGCGCTTCATTCGACGGCACAACCGCACCGCTGCGGAACCGGTCCGCGTCGTGGGAATCGACATCCCTGCGGCCGGCGGATCATTGCTCCCCGCTCTGGCCCAAGTCACCGACTATCTCAGTGACATCGACCCGGAAGCCCTGCCGACGGTCCACAGCGCGACCGCGATCGCCGCGGCCTTCGCAGGTGACTCCGCGGCCGTGGCCGCACCCGCGTGGGCGCGGCTGCCCAACGCTGACCAAGACGCACTCACCGCGGCCCTGGCGCGGCTGCTCATCCGATTCCGCTCCCTGAAACCGCTGTACCTCTCCCGCGGAGACAACCACAGCTACGACATCTCACTGCGCTGCCTGGAGGCCGCCTGCCACGGCGACCACACCTTCCGCGCCATGGCCGCCCTCTTCACCGGTAACGGTCTCACCGCCGACACCTCCGCCCGCGACTACTTCATGGCCCAATCACTTCTGTGGCATCTGGACCGGCTCAAACCCACAGCCCGCGTCCTACTGATGGCGCACAACGCCCACATCCAGAAGTCACCGATCGTCTTCGACGGCCACCTCGCAGGGTTCCCCATGGGCCAGTACCTGCATCACGCCCTCGGCGACACGTACTTCGCCCTCGGCCTGACCAGCATCACCGGCCACACCGCCGAAATGCATCGCGACGAGGCGGCCCCCTTTGGATTCACCGTTCATGACACCCCACTCGGGCCCCCCGTGCGGGGAAGCGTCGAAGCGGCCTACGCCGACAGCGGTCTCGGACTCGCCGTCGCCGATCTACGGCGGGCGCGGGCAGCCGGCCTCGTCGGGCCCGACCGCATCCGAATGCAGAGCATCTACCAGCGCACCCCGGTCGTCGACGCCTTCGACGGCATTCTCAGCAGCCCCACCTCCACCACCGACTGGAAGAAACCATGACCAGCAGATTCACTGAATTGGTTATCGACTGCCACAACCCCGAGCACCTCGCCGCCTTCTGGTGCGCAGTCCTGGACTTCACGGTCCTCGACCGCGGGGAAGGCATCATCGAGATCGGCTCTTGGGAGCCGACCGTCGAGGCCATTCGGGCCTGCCAGATGCCGCCGACGATCGTGTTCGTCCGGGTACCCGAGGGGAAGTCCGTGAAGAACCGGCTCCACCTCGACGTGAGTCCCATCGACGCCGACACCCAGACCGAGGCCGCCAGGCTGATCGGCCTCGGCGCCACCAAGGTCGACGTAGGCCAAGGACCTGACCGCAACTGGGTGGTCATGGCCGACCCGGAAGGCAACGAATTTGATGTCGTCCGCACTCTGGCACCCACCACCCACGTCATGCCCACCGCATAGCCGGGATCGAGAGATGCTCGGCCCGGCGCCGGCCATGACGAGACCGACAGCGGACCGTGCAAACACAGGGCCGCTTCAGTTGTTACAGCTGAAGCGGCGTCCGACGGCGAAACACCGGGTGCATTCGTGGCACTACTCCCGCCGTGCGCGTGCTGCATCGAGTACACGCTGGGGCTCGACAAGGCGGCGTGGAGGGCGCAACTGCAGATCGCGGCCTGTGCCTTGGTCTCGCATCCCGGTGTAGGGCCGCGCTTCTGACCGGCGGGGTCAGAAGGCGTTTCTGGCGAATCATCTGGGGTCGCGATCATCTTGCGGAGTAGTTCGAATCCGGCTCGGCCGTAGAGCTGCCGTTTGATCTTCTTGATGCGGTTGACGGCGCCCTCGATGCCGCCGGAGCTCCAGTCGAGAGTGAGCCCGGCTTTCACGGCGTCGAGGTCGCGGAGCAGGTGGAGTGCGAAGTCGGTGAGACCGGGTAGCTGGCGGGCGTCGACTGCGTCGATCCGGGTGGGGAGCCCACATGAAGATCATCCCAGTCGTGGGCCTGGCATCCCTGCACGGTCCAGACCTCCGGGCCCTGGATCTGTCGGCCGAGGTCAGTAGAGCCAACGGTCCAGGAGCCCTGGCCAGAGAAACCCCTCGTAGCCGTTGAAGGCCGCCGGGTCGATCTCCTTCAGCTCCTCGGCCAGCCGGCTCAGCTCGGCGAAGGCCCGCTCTTCCTCTTCTTCAGAGAGGTACTCCTCGGGGCCGTCCGGCTCGTTGAGGAGCTCGGAGGCTTTGACACGACTGCCATAACAGTGAAGGGCGTCGAGCCACACACCGACACCCGAGTTGGCGAAGCCTGCCTCCCCGTCCGGCATGACGAAGTAGACCGCTCCGGATTCCGGCTCGACGCCGAACGATGACCGCTCGGCCTGATCATCGGGGTCCGCCTGCTCGGTGAGACGGTAGAGCGGGCCCCGGGCGGTGAGGAGGGCTGGCTCAGCCTCGCTCTGCATCACGACTCGTTCGATGAGGCGCGGAGCGACCGGGATGCCCACCTCGACAAGCTGTGCCTTCATAAGGTCCGGGATCCGCCAGCCGGCCACAACGTCCCGTCCGGCTCGCACGACATGCCCCAGGCGGGCCCACTCGGTCAGCTGGTCGAACGTCGCCATCGAACGATCCTCTTCCGTCAGCTGTAGCACCTGACCCTATCGAGCGGCCTCAGGTCACGGCACAGCCGCACTTGCGGGACAGCCCTTAGCCCCCTGTCGCCAACGCCCTCACGGTCGGGAGCAGCTCCGCAAGCCGTTCGAGCTGGTCGTGATGGGCCCGCAGACCCAGAGCGCCGAGGCGGACGACGAGGTGCCGAGCTCCGGCGGTGACGTACCGACCCAGCCCTTCGACGACCTGGTCGGCGGTCCCGGTGACGACCGCCTGGACTGTCTCCAGCTCCTCCAGTGGCATGCCGTACGTGGCCCTCGCGTAGTCCTGCAGTGCACGGCGGCCACTGTCGACGTCCTGATCGATCCTCACCGACACGAACAGCGCGGCCGCCACGTCCTCGGCTGAACGCCCGGCACCCGTCGCCGCCCGGCGCACGTCGAGCAGGCCGGACGCGTAGTCTGCAGGATCGGGTGGATAGGGCAGCCAGCCGTCGTACAGCCGGCCGGCGCGTTCCAGCGCCGCCGGCGTGGCACCGCCGAGCCACATGGGCGGGCCGCCTGCGGCATATGGCCTGGTCGTGGGTGGCAGCGCGTCGAACCGCAGGATCTCGCCGTGGAAGGACCCGGCGCCGTCCCAGAGTGCCCGCCACAGGCCCACGGTCTCGTCGAGGCGGGCGAAACGCCGCTCCCATGGCAGCTCCGACAGCTCGTACAGGGGCTTACCGAAGCGGCCGGGGAAGCCCGCGCCCACCGCTACGGTCAGCCTGCCTCCGGACAGCAGGTCGATCGACGCCAGCGACTGCGCGGCCTGGACCGGGCGGCGCAGGAACGGCATCAGGGCGGCCGTGCCCAGCGTCACGGACTCGGTGGCAGGGGCGAGCGCGGCCAGCATGGTGAGGGCTTCGATACGGGGGCTGATCAGGGAGTCGTTGGCGAACAGCGAGGAGAAGCCCAGTCGTTCGGCGTGACGGCCGAGGCCGACCAGGTCACGAGGGTCGTCATACGCGCCCCATTGGGCGGTTCCGGTCGGAAGCAGTACACCGATGTCCATGACGGCGATGCTCGCGACGGCATGCGGAGGGTGGCAATTCCCTGCGGGGAATGGCCCGGAGGCACTTTCCGCGGTTAGAACTGGCCCGTGGACTTTCCTCGGGCACTGCGCGACCGCCGTACCCGTCGTCATCTCAGCCAGCTCGACCTGGCCCTGCGGGCCGGCACCACCCAACGTCACGTCAGTTTCATCGAGTCCGGCAGGTCCGTCCCCGGTCGGCACATGGTCGTACGCCTGGCCGAGTCGCTGGAACTGCCTCTGCGAGAGCGCAACGAACTCCTGCTGGCCGCCGGTTACGCCCCCGCCTACCCCGAGACTTCCCTCGGCGACCTGGAACTGGCCCCCGTACGGACGGCGATCGACAACATCCTGCGCGGCCACCTCCCCTACCCCGCGGTCGTGGTCGACCGGCGCGGCGATCTGATCGCGGTGAACACCGCGTTCGGCGTCATCACCGAGGGTGCCGCCCCCGAGCTGATGCGTCCGGGCGCGAACGCCTACCGCCTGGCGCTGCACCCGGACGGGCTGGCACCCCGCATTAGGAACCTCGCCGAATGGGGACGCCACGTCCTCGCCCGTCTCGGGCACCTCCCGGAGTTGCGTGCGGAACTCGCCGGCTACGTCCCCGAGCCGGAACCGTCGACCGGCCTGCTCGGCTTCGCGGTGCCGCTGCAACTGCGCTCCGCATGGGGCGAGTTGCGCCTGATCACCACCGTGACGACCTTCGCCACCGCTGTCGACGTGACCCTGGCCGAGCTGAAGCTGGAGGCGTTCCTGCCGGCCGACCCCGCGACCGCCGAGGCCCTTTCAGCGGCTGCCCCGGCGGGAAGCCGCGCCGTCGCGGACCAGGCGTCCTCGAACATGTAGCCCACCCCGATCCCCCGGTGAGGGGTGAGCACGTGCGGGGTCAGTGGCTGCCGATCGGGATGCGACGGCGAGTACTTCCCTGCCGGGCGGCCTGCGCCGAAAGGGCCGACACCGGGAGCGGCCCCGGCCTCGATATCGGCGTGAACTCCCCCACCGGATTCGGCAGGATGGCCGCATGAACCCCGTCCTGTGCGGCTTGGCCGAGAATCCCGCCCTGCCGTGCGACCTGCTCGACCGACTGATCGAGGTCGCGGACGCGGAGATCGCCGGGAGCCTTGCCCGTCGCGAGGATCTCGGCCGTGCTCGGGCCGTCGAACTCGCCGAACGCGTGGCAGAGAGCGCGGTGGAACTCGCCTATGAGGGCCACCTGACCGCCGCCGACATCGAACCCTCGACCCAGCCTCTCGCCGCTCTCGCCCTGCTCGACCAGGGCCGTGGCAGCCCCGCATGGGCGCGAGGGTTCGCGACGGCTGAGGCGGTCGAGCACCGGGAGAGACTTGCCGGTTGCCCTGCGCTCCCCACCGACGTGGTGAAGCTGCTGGCCGCGGATCCGGACGTACGCGTAGTCGCCGAACTTGCCCTGTGGACCACCCCGGAAGTCGCCGCCGGACTCGCTCGACACCCCCACGCCGCGGTGCGCCGCGCCGTGGCGCTCAACGAAGCCACGCCACCCGCCGTGCTCGCGGCGCTGCTCACCGGCGAAGGCCTGCCTCCTGCGCGGCACTGCCTGGTCTGCGACAGCAAGGAGACGCCGTTCGTCCACGACCGGCACTGCCCGGAGCCCGACTGCGATCTGCCACCAGGAGCCGCGTGCGACGGCACGCACGAGTCCACGGTCCACGACATGCAACAGGCCGCGCTCGCGAACCCGGCGACACCCCTCGCAGCCGTCCTGGGCTTCGCCGAGCACCCGTCCATGCTGCTGCGTCGGACACTCGCCTCCCGGCCCGACCTGCCCCCGCGGATCGGCGCACGGCTCGCCCTGGACCCCCTGCCCGGCGTCCGTGCCGACCTCGCCGAGAATCCCGCGATGGACGACGCCGTGATCCGCACACTGGCCCGCGACCGAGGGCACGACGTGCAACGCCGACTTGCGCACAACCCGAACGTGCCCTTCGACGTACTCGTCGAGTTGGCGAGAGCGACGAAGATCGGCGCCACGCTGCTACCCCGCATCGCCGCCGCATCCCCCGCCGAACTCGCGGAGCTCGCCCGGTCGCGGAACCCGGCGGCACGCATGCTCCTGGCGCAACGACGCGATCTGCCCACCGAGATCCGCGACGCACTCGCCGACGACTCCGACGCGAAGGTGGCCAAGTCCGTCGCTCCGCATCCAGGACTCAGCGAAGTGCAGTTGCGCGCCATGGTGGACCGGCACGGCGTCCAGGTCCTGGCCAGGATCGCGACCAACCCGGACGCCACTCCCGCCCTGTTGGCGGATGTGGCCCGGCACGAACCCCCGGCACGCAAGGCACTCCGCGAAGTCGCCCGCCATCCCCGCTCGCCGGCCTCGGCGCTCCTGCACTGCCTCACGGACGACCGGGCGAGACCCGTCACCGCCCGCCACGCGTCCCTCCCTCCCCACGTCGTCGCGGACCTCTTGGCCGACCCCGACCGGCAGGTGGCACAAGCCGCGGCGGCCAACCCGTCGTTGCCGGTTGCCGTGATGCGGGAACTGCTGCCGTAGGCGTGGCGGGCGACAGCGACGCCAACTCCCCTGCCTCGTGCGGGATTCACGCGTGAGCCCCAGAAGGGGACGTGCGCGGGGAGAGCGGTCAGATGCGTGGCGCTCCCGTGACCGACATCACCAGTGAGTACACCGAGGTACTGGCGGTGATGAACAGGCGGTTGTTCTTGGGGCCGCCGAACGCGATGTTGGAGACCGTCTCGGGTATGCGCAGGCGGCCGATCAGGGTGCCGTCGGGGTCGTAGCAGTGGACGCCGTCGTCGAGGGCGGCGGCCCAGAGGCGTCCCTCGTCGTCGAAGCGAATGTTGTCGAAGCGGACGGCACCCGGGCCCTCGGCGAAGACCTTGCCGTCGGAGAGCGTGGCGTCCGTACGGATCTCGAAGACGCGTATCTGCGCTGTCCGCGAATCCGAGACGTACAGGCGCTGCTGGTCGGGCGACAGGACGACGCCGTTGGGGCCCTCGAACCCGTCCGCGGCGAGGTGGACTCGGCCGGAACCCGGGTCGACCCGGTACACGTTGCACGCACCGATCTCGGACTCCGCGCGATGCCCCTCGTAGTCACTGGTGATCCCGAAGTCCGGGTCGGAGAACCAGATCGTGCCGTCGGAGCGGACGACCGAGTCGTTCGGGCTGTTGAGCCGCTTGCCGTCGTAGCGGTCGGCGATGACGGTCATCGTCCCGTCGGGTTCCGTGCGCGTGACGCGGCGGTTGCCCTGTTCACAGGTGACGAGACGGCCCTGGCGGTCGAGGGTGTTGCCGTTGCTGTGACCGGCCGGGGCTCGGAAGACACCGACGGTGCCCGTCGCCTCGTCCCAGCGCAGCATGCGGTCGTTCGGGATGTCGCTCCAGATGAGCTGGCGCCAGGCCGGGAGGTACAGGGGGCCCTCTGCCCAACGGCAGCCGTCGTGGAGGGTCTCGAGCCGGCTGTCGCCGTTGGCGCAGCGCCCGGTGCGGAAGCGGTCGTCCAGGATCTCGTACGGGCCGTCGACGGACATGGCGTCCCCTCATAGGAGTTGACCAGATGTGATTCAACGTAACACGCGCGTGACAGAACCAGATATGGTCTTTCCATGAAGCAAGTGGATGACATTGACCGCACGTTGATCGGGCTGCTGCAACGGGACGCCACCGAGTCGTACGCCGCATTGGGCAGGGCCGTCGGCCTGTCGGCCGGTGCCGCGCACGAGCGCGTACGCAAGCTGCGCGAACAGGGCGTCATCCGGGCCACGACCGTCGACGTCGCCCCCGCGGCAGTGGACCGCGGAGTGCTCGCCTTCGTCCTGGTCGACTCCACGGCCTGGATGGGCGACCGCGCCGAGGACTTCGCCGCCGTGCCGGAGATCCAGGAAGCACATGTCATCGCGGGCAGCGCGGCCGTTCTGGTCAAGGTGCGCACCTCGACGACCGAGCGCCTCCAGGACGTACTGCGCCGCCTGTACGCCATCGAAGGAGTCAGCGGCACACAGGCGACGGTCGTCCTGGAGACCTTCTTCGAGCGGCCGCTCGACGCCGGCTAGGCCATCACCCTTGACTCCTGCACGCCGCCGCGCCGCACCGCCGGCGCCCCCACCGGGCAGCCGCCCGCGGACGTCCTGGCGGCATGCCGCTCCCTGTCCGGGAGGCGAGCGGGGTTACGGTCGGCGGCGTGGACAGTGATCGCCGGGGCTGGCTCCCGTGTCTGCTCAGCGGGGCGGTGTTCGCCGTATGCATGGCCGGCACCACGCTGCCGACCCCCCTGTACGGCCTCTACCAGGAGAAGTTCGGCTTCTCCGAGTTGACCGTCACCGTCGTGTACGCCGTCTACGCGTTCGGCGTCATTGCCGTACTGCTGCTGGCGGGCAACGCCTCCGACGCGGTGGGCAGGCGGCCCGTCCTCCTGTGGGGTCTGGGGTTCGCGGCAGCCAGCGCCGTCAGCTTCCTGTGCGCCACAGGACTGGGCTGGCTCTACCTGGGCCGGCTGCTCTCAGGCCTGTCCGCCGGCCTCTTCACCGGAGCCGCGACCGCGTATGTGATGGATCTGGCGCCGCGGGGCGCGGCCTCCCGAGCCACCTTCGTGGCCACGGCGGCCAACATGGGCGGGCTGGGCTGCGGCCCGCTGCTCGCGGGAGTACTCGCCCAGTACGCCGACTGGCCTCTCTACCTGCCCTTCGCCGTGCACCTCGCTCTGGTCGCCTGCTCGGCGGCCGTCGTGCTGCGGCTGCCGGAGACCGTGCGCGAGCGGCGGCCACTCAACACCGTGCGGCCGCAACGACCCGGCCTTCCCAGCCAGGTGCGGACGGTGTTCGGGCCGGCGGCCACCGCGTCGTTCGTGGGGTTCGCCCTATTCGGCGTCTTCACCTCGGTCAGTCCCGCGTTCCTCGCGCAGTCCCTGGACGTGCACAACCACGCCGTCAGCGGACTGGTGGTCGCGCTGGCCTTCTTCGCCTCGACCGGCGGGCAGTCGGCCGTCGGCCGGGTGGGTGTGGGACGGTCGCTGCCGCTGGGCTGCGCAGGTCTTTTCGCGGGGTTGGCGCTGCTCGCCGGTGCATTGCGGTGGGATCTGCTCGCCCTGGTGGTGCTGAGCGCGATCGTCGGCGGGGCCGGACAGGGGCTGGCGTTCCGTGGAGCGCTGTCCGCGGTGGCTGCGGCGTCTCCTCCCGAGCAACGCGCCGCGGTCATCTCGACGTTGTTCGTCGTCGCCTACGCGGGCATCTCCGTGCCGGTCATCGGCGTGGGCCTGCTCTCCAGCCCGATGGGGCTCGAAGGGGCGGGGCTCGTCTTCATCGCCTGCATGGCCGTGCTGGTCACGACCGCCGCCGTCTATCTGCTGCGGCGGCCGGTACCGGCGAAGACGTGAGCACGAGCAGTTGCCGCCGTCTCCCTCACGATCACGGCGTCTCGCGCACCACCCGGTAGCGGCGCCTCGCGTACCGCCCCCGCCGACGACCGGTTGATGCGCCTGTGTCTCGGGCCGCGCCGCCGCCTCCTGGGCGGCGCGAAGAGGCGGCACGGAGCCTCGCCGGGCACGGCGGCACCCGAGTCGGCGGTTTGCCGCCCCGAGATCACCTTGTCGGTCCCTGCCTGTACCGTCGCCGCTCGTGAAGTTCATACGTGTGGAACGTGGTCGCCTGCGGTTCGGGCGGGACATCCGAAGGCTTTCCCGGGCTCAATCGGCGGTGTTCAAGGACCTTCTGGCCCTCATGGCGGCGGACGAGTACGAGGAGGCCGCCGCCCGAGCCGAGGCCATGCTGCCTCCCGCACGGCGCACCGTCGAGCCCCCCTCCGCGGACGTATGGCTGGCGAGGACCTTCGCCACCTCCGCCGCCGTACTGCACGGGCGCAGGGACGGCGTGCTTCCCGAACTCGACTCGTACATCGCGGAGTTGACTCAGACGGACGGTGTCGACCGAACTGTGCTGCTGGTCTTGCGCATCAACCGCGCCACCGTCCTCACCGACCAGGAGAGGTTTGCGGAGGCCGAGGCGGAGGCGCTGGGCATCCTGCGCGAGGTGACCCGTCTGGCCCATCTCACCCAGGTCGGGGACATCGAGCTCTCGGCCGTGGCCTGCCTGGCGGACTCCCTGTGCGGGCAGGCCAGGCACGAGGAGGCGGAGGCCGTCGCGCGCGGGAACCTGCCCCGCGCGACGGGCAACCGGGCCGCCTCGCTGCGACGCCTGCTGGTCCGGAGTCTGAACGGTCAGGGCCGGTACGAGGAGGCGCTGAACGAAGCAGGTCGGCCCACCCCCGCGGCGTCCCGCGCCGGGGCGGGGCAACTCGGGATGGCCACGGCACGGGCACTCCAGGGGCTGGGCCGCGGCGGTGAGGCCGAGGCCGCCGCTCGCCAGGCACGGGACGATTGCGAGCGTTCCCTGCACCCCACGCATCCCCGGATCGCCCAAGCCCGCCGACTGCTCGCCGAGATCACCGACGAAGAGCCCCCGGCGGAGGACTCAGCCTGACCCGGCGACCGGCACAGCCCGGCCCCGCCGGTCCGGCGTGCCGCACAGCTCGACAGGACCGACTCGGCGGCCTGCGCAGCCCGCAGGGCGGCATGGGCGTGCCGGGTCTCGCACGCCTCCGTCACGGCAGGGTCCCGGCCGGGGTGCCGGGTCTGCCATGCCTCCGCCACGGCAGGGTCCCGGCCGGCCAGGCCCTGACAGCACGATGCGGGCTGCGGACACATGGTCCGCAGCCCGCATCGGTACACCGGTCACGCCGCTTCGGGATGACCCAGCGCTCGAACCGAAAGCCCCGGCTGTTCTCGTCTCAGCCGGCTGCGCTGCGCCGGCTGGGACGGAGTACGTCAGGCGTGTCGGTGGGAGCGTCGGTTGCCCGTGACGAGTCGGTAGAGCACGAGCAGGATGAGCGAACCGACGATTGCGGCCACCCAGGTCGACAGCTCGAAGAAGCCGTCGACCGAGTCGACGTCGAAGAGCACCTTCCCCAGCCAGCCTCCCAGGAGGCCGCCCGCGATACCGATCAGCATGGTGACGATGATTCCGCCCGGGTCCTTACCGGGCAGCAGCAGCTTGGCGATGGCACCGGCCAGAAGGCCGATCAGAATCCAGGCGATAATGCCCACGACTCCTCCTCAGACAATCGGAACTTCGTTCTCCCTCCGACTGCACCCGAAAGGCGAAGATAAACATTCCATAAGCTGACTGCTTCCCGGGAATCTCCGCCGCCCGCGACCCACAGCACGCACCGGCACCCCGAAAGCATCACGCCCACCGGCGCCGACAGCCCCGAGAGTCCGGGGGCGTCGTCCACGGGGGCGACTCGGAAACCGCCCGGTCCCGACGCCCCGCCCACCCGGCGGGACCGGAACGGGCGGCGCCCTTCGTCGCGTGGGCACCTCTCCTGCCGGAACTCTGCGTCTCGACGACATGCTGCGTCACATGGGCGACGATCATCCACACCGCTTTCGCCGCGCCCCGGAGCGGACTCCGCTCCCCGCCGCGCTCGGCACGGGAGCGCCCCCGCGGTGGAGCCGCGAGCCGCCCCCGCCTTCCCGGCGGCCGCCGGGGACGGCGCTTGCGCGCTGGGGCCTGGCCTCCTCGGCGGGTCCTCGGACGTCCCAGAAGTCCGTCGCGTTCTTGTCCGAGCCTTTAAATTCGATGACGTGGGGTATGTGGGCTGTCGTGCCGACGAGCACGACAGTGACAAGACAGCACAGATCGACAGGGCGTGTTACCCATGGTCATCCCGCTTAGGAAGCAGGCGTCGGATGAGCCAGGGCCGAACTGGGACGCAGCGCTGAACTGGGACATCTCCTGGACCGGTGGTGCGATGACAAGTGCGCGAGCTCGACATGCGGCGAGCGCATTCCTTGAGCGGGCCCGGCAATCCGGCAAGATTTCTCCCACCCCACGCGATATTGAGAACGTGCAACTCGTGATCAGTGAACTGGTCACCAATGTATTGCGTCACACTGCCGGTACCGGCAGCCTGCGTATCGACCTCGCGCCGACGGGCGACAGCGCCCGGATCAGCATCGAGGATTCGTCCCCCCACTCCCCCCGGGTGCTGGAGAAGGACCCGGCCCGCCTCGGCGGACACGGCCTGGAGATCGTCAAGGCGGTCGGCCGGAGCCTCACCGTGGAACCCCTGCCGGACGGCTCGGGCAAGGTGATCGTCGTCGAGGTCGCCCTCTCGCACGTGGAGCCGGCCAACTGGTCGTCGAAGCAGCAGCGGGTCACCGGCGCCGGACGGCAGGCGCGACGGCCCTCCCGGGAAGGCCTCAAGGAAGACGGTCTGCGGGAGGTCTGAGGCCGGGACCGTGGTGTCGGCGAGTGCCGGCCGGACCGTCCGGGGCGCCCGCCGGCCCGGTTCACCCCCCGTCCGGTGTGCGCTGCTCAGCCCCTACTGAGCCTGTCCTGTGCCGCGTTGGGAAAAGTGGCGCGGTTGCGGTCAAGCGATATCGTGGAGTGGTCTTCGCGCTGTTGCGCGCATCTGCACCACTCCTCACCTGATGTCTCCCGGGCCCCTCTGCGCGCAGGAGCGCGGCGCCCCCGGCGACCGGTGAGCGCACAACTGCCAGTCGGGCAGGAGGACTCCACCGTGGACATGAGACTCGAAGTCGTGGTGATCCCGGTCGCCGACGTCGACCGGTCGCGGGATTTCTACAAGACACTGGGGTGGCGGCTGGACGCCGACTTCGCCACCGACGACGGCTTCCGCGTAGTGCAGCTGACCCCGCCGGGCTCGGCCTGCTCCGTGATCTTCGGCGACGGGGTCAGCTCGGCCCCGCCCGGATCCGCCGAAGGGCTGCATCTCGTGGTCTCGGACATCGAGGCGGCACGGGCGGAACTGGCCGCCAGCGGGATCGACGTGAGCGAGGTCTTCCACGACGCGGGCGGAGTGTTCCACCGCGCCGGCACCGAGGGCCGCGTGGCGGGTCCGGATCCCGAGCGGCGCAGCTACTCCTCCTTCGCCTCCTTCACCGACCCCGACGGCAACGGCTGGACGCTGCAGGAGATCACGGAGCGACTTCCGGGCCGGTGACGGCCGCCCACCCGTCCCGTACGTGCGCACCGAGCAGCGAGGGGAGAGACACATGACCGCGACTGTCGGTCCGGACCGCTCGGAGTGGGATGTGATCGTCCTGGGCGGGGCCGCCGCCGGCGAGAACGCCGCGCAGTACGCCTCCCAGTTCTCCGGCCTGTCATCGGTGCTCGTGGAGGACGAGCTGCTCGGCGGCGAGTGCTCGTACTGGGCCTGCATGCCCAGCAAGGCGCTGCTACGGCCCGTCGAGGTGGTGGACGCGGCCACGCATCTGCCCGGGACGTCGGCCACCCTGGACGCCTCCGAGGTCCTGGCCCGGCGTGACCGTGTCATCAATCAGCTGGACGACGGCTCACAGGTCTCCTGGGCTCTTTCCACCGGCATCGACGTCGTACGCGGATACGGGCGACTGGCGGGCGAGCGCACGCTGGTGGTGAGCCGCGCGGACGGTTCCACCAGGACGCTGACCGCTCGCCACGCCGTGGTCGTCGACACCGGCTCACGCCCGACCGTGCCGGACATCCCCGGGCTGCGCGCCGCTCTCCCGTGGACCTCGCGCGACGTGACCACCATGCGTGAGGTGCCCCGTCGGGTGGTCGTGCTGGGCGGCGGTGTGGTCGCCTGCGAGGCGGCCACCTGGTTGCGCGGACTGGGAGCGAGCGAGGTGTCGGTCGTCCACCGCGGCGACCGGCTGCTGACACGACAGGAGCCCTTCGCCGGCACACTCGTCGCGGAGGCCCTGCGGGACGGCGGCGTACGGCTGTACGCGGGACGCAGCCTGTCCCTGGTCGAGCGGACCGGCCCCCGCGACACCGGCCACGGCAGCCTCCACGGCGGGGACGTCACCGTCACGCTCGACGACGGAACGACCCTCGTCGCCGATGAGATCGTCGTGGCCACGGGGCGCACCCCCAACACCGAGGACATCGGGCTGGAAACGGTCGGCCTCACCCCCGGCGGATATCTTCAGGTCGACGACCACCAGTGCGTACGGGAGGCCGACGGCACCTGGTTGTACGCCATCGGAGACGTATGCGGGCGGGCGCTGCTGACGCACATGGGCAAGTACCAGGCCCGTATCGCCGGAGAGGTGATCGCGGCACGCGCACAGGGCTCCGCCGAACTGCCCTCGTCGGCCGCCGGACACGTCGGGCTGCCCCAAGTGGTGTTCACCAGCCCCGAGGTCGGCAGCGCCGGGATGACCGAGCAGCAGGCCCGGGACGCCGGAGTGGACGTCGAGGTCGTCGAGTACGACTTGGCCGCTCTCGCCGGAACCTACGTCATGCGCGCGGACTACCGGGGCACCGCCAAACTCGTCGTCGACCGAGCCGAGGACGTGCTGGTGGGGGCGACCTTCGTCGGCGCGGGCATCGCCGAACTGGTGCACTCGGCCACGACGGCGGTCGTGGCGCGTGTTCCCCTCTCCACCCTGTGGCACGTCGTCCCCAGCTACCCGACGGCGAGCGAGATCTGGCTCCGCCTCCTGGAGACCCTGCGCACCGAGCGGCGTACACGCGACGCCAGCTGAGGTCTCCCGGCACGGGCAACGAGGCGGGCAAGTACCGCCCCGCTCCGCCCGGTTGACCCGGGTGGAGCGGGGCGGGTACCCGGTTCCGGGAGACGGTGGTGCGGCGGCCTCAGACGGCGGTGGCGTTGACGGTGACCGGGATGGTGCCGCGCGTGGCCTTGGAGTAGGGACAGATCCGGTGGGCCGCCGCGGCCAGTTCGGTGGCGGTCTGCTGGTCCACGCCACCGAGTTCGAGGCCGAGGACGGCGGCCAGGCCGAACTCGCCGTCGTCGCCGTGATGGAGGGTGATCTCGGCGGTGATGTCGGTGCCGGTCAGCCGTATGCCGCGCTCGGAGGCGGCTCGGCGTACGGCACCGAGGAAGCAGGCGCCCCAGCCGGCGGCGAACAGCTGCTCGGGGTTGGTCGCGCCGCCGGCGCCGCCGAGTTCCTTCGGGATGGCCAGCGTCGTTGTCAGGAGCCCGTCGCCGGACTCGACACGACCCCCGTTGCGGCCTTCCCCGTTCACGTTGACGACGGCGGTGTAGCTGACAGCCATGACGTTCCCCATCTCCTGCGTCGGAAGCCGTGACCGGCTGGCTTGGATGCGTCACCGGTTCAAGCGGTGACTGAATAGTGAACTGCTCCCCGTCACCAGTCAAGCCAGTGATGGTATGCACCGAAAGAGCGCATGCCGTCGCAATACGGGCGGGAAATCGGGAGTGTCGTCACCATCTTGACCGGTGACGCTTCGCGTGGAATTCTGGCACCCGCAGAGCCAGGGAGGCCCTGCTCGCCACCGATCCAGCGGAGGGTGACCATGGAGACCCAGAGCACCGTCGACAGCGCCGCGGCAGCGCGGCACGCGCGATTCGGCAAGCTGCCCGAGCGCATCCGATACGAGGACACCGTCGAGGAGAAGGCGGCCACGCCCCACGACGCGGCCAGGACCGCCTACAACCCCGAAGGCTCCTGGACGTCCTTCTCCTGCCTGGCCGCCGACCTGGGGCTGTGAAACGGGGCCTGTGCTCGCCAGGCGACCTTCTCGGCCTGCCGCCCACAGGCGCCCCCGAGCAGACAGGCCACAGCGCCCGAGCCCGCCGCCGGAGGCGCGGCACCGACGCCTCCGGCGAGGTTTCCCCGCCGGGTACGGATGCCGCGGGACCGGCCGGCGGCTCCTTGGCCGACGCCGCAGTCACCTGTCAGACTAGTGATGTGAACCCAGACCACGTCTTCGTGTGCGGGCATCCGGCCCTCGACTTCGCCGCGACGCTCCGGGCGCGGCGCTCCACACGCTTCGAGATGTTCGCGTCGCCGGACAGACTGGACGCCTGGTACGTGGAGTCGGGGATCGTCGACGCGGTCTCCCCCGGCCAGGAAGCCGACGTCGCACAGGCGACGGACGTCCGCGAGGCCGTCTACCGGTTGGTCACGGCCCGCCGGCTCGGCGAGGAGTACCCCAGGGGAGCCCTCGCCGAGCTGAACAGCGCCGCACGCAGAACACCGGCCGTGCCCCAGTTGACGCCGTCCGGACGCTGGACGGCGGCAACCCCGCAGGAGTCGCTCTCGACGGTGGCACGCCTCGCCATCGAACTCCTCAACGGGCCGGACGTGCCGCTGCTCAAGGAGTGCGGCAACCCCGAATGCACCCGCGTCTACATCGACCGCTCCCGAGGCATGCGCCGACAGTGGTGCGGCATGGAGTCCTGTGGCAACAAGGTCAAGGCAGCCGCGTATCGCGCCCGGAAGAAGACCGCCCAGGCGGCAGCCAGCCACTGACCTTCCGGCACCCCTGAGCCGATCAAGACCCCGGCATGTCCGGCGACACCCCTAGCTCAGGCGTGAGACCTGGTAGTGGGCGATGCGCCAGCCCTCGTCCGTCCGCCGCACCAGCAGGCTCAGGCTGACGGAGATGGAGGGGCGGTCGGTGAACGAGAAGTCCACACCCAGATAGCCGAGGACGAGGTCGTCGGCGAGACGCCGGTTTTCGAGAATGCGGTAGTCGGCCGTGAGCCCCAGGGGCTGCGAATCGTAGTAGTCCGCGACAGCCTGACGCCCCACTCCGTAGGGGTGCAGCCCCTGGAAGATCGCGTCATCGGTGAACAGGGACGCGACCTGGTCCGGCGCGTGCCGGTCGACGGCGGCTTTCCACTGGTCGACGACATCGCGGAGGACCTCTTCGGTGTCCGTCGTACTGCGCATCGGGGTTCTCCTGTCGATAGGGCCGTCACTGAGGGCGTCCCGCCGCCAGTCGACCGGACGAAAGTCCGCTCGCTCATTAGGCGACCGGTCTACTAATTCAAGGTAATCGGGCGCAGGGGCAGAGTCAAAGGCCCACGGCACGGCGGCAGGAGCGCGTTCGTGCCAGATCCGTCGGGTCCCTTCCCATGAGGTGCATGCCTTTCGACGTGATGTCGTGGGGTCTCCGGATGGCCGATCCGGTCGGTCGACGGGCACAGGGCGATCCGGCGCGCCCGTGGTCGGAACGGCGGCCGCGCGAGTCCTGCTCGCCATCCGCTCAGGTGGCGGTCATGTCGCGTACCAGTGGGGCGACTTGGGTGCCGAAGAGTTCGATGTTCGTCATCAGCGACGCGTGCGGCATCCCGTGCATGCCGTACTTGAGGTCGAACCGGGTCGCACCCAGCGTTCGAAGGGTCGCGGCGATCTTCCGGGCCACGGTTGCCGGAGCCCCCACGTACAGGGAGCCCTCGGGGCCGACGTCGCGCATGAACTGCTCGAAGGACGGTGCGCGGAATCCCCGCTGCCGGGCCATCGTGCGGATCGCGCTCTCGTAGTACGGCCAGAACTCCCGCACGGCCTGCTCGTCCGTCTCCGCCACATGCCCCGGAGAGTGCACACCCACCGGCCGCTCCGGTTGCCCGAACTTGTCCAGCGCCTGCCGGAAGAGTTCGGAGAAGGGAGCGAAGCGGGCCGTCGGTCCGCCGATGATCGCGAGCATCAGCGAGAATCCGTGGCGTGCCGTGCGTACGACGGACTCGGGGCTGCCGCCCACGCCGATCCACGTCGGGATCGGCCCGGACTCGGTGCGCGGAACCACGGACACGCCGTCCAGGCCCGGCCTCGTGCTGCCGGACCAGGTGACGGGCTTCTCCTCCAGGAGCCGGGCGAAAAGGTCGGCCTTCTCCTCGAACAGCCGGTCGTAGTCGCCGAGGTCGTAGCCGAACAGGGGGAACGACTCGGTGCTGGAGCCCCGGCCGAGAATGACCTCCGCCCTCCCGTGGGAGACCGCGTCGAGGGTGGCGTAGCGCTGGTAGACGCGTACGGGGTCGTCCGAGCTGATGACGGTGACGCCCGAGCCGAGGCGGATGCGGGAGGTCCGTGCGGCGATCGCGGCGAGGACGACATCGGCCGCCGAGAGCGGCATCCGGTCGGTGTGGTGCTCCCCGATGGCGAAGTGGTCCAGCCCCACCTCGTCGGCGCGGACCCCTTCGTCGACGAGATTGCGGATGGTCTGGCCGTGGGACAGCGGGCGGCCCCGGGAATCGTTGGTCACATCGCCGAAGGTGTCCAGGCCGAGGGTGATCCGGTGCGTGTCCGACGGGAGTGCGGAGCGGTTCGTCATGACAGGGTTCCTTGCTTCGAACAGGGCCGCCGCGGATGTGCGCGGGCCGGCCGCGCGCGTAGGCCGCCGCGGATGCGCGCGGGGCGACCGTGGGCGAGCAGGGCCGCGCCTTGATGTGCGCGCGTCCGGCGGCGCGCAGGCGTACGGGGCGACCGTGGGCGACCGGGGCTGCCGCCCGAGCGCCGTCTCGGCGCCCGGCCGGCGGCCGCGGTTCCGGGGCGCGGTCAGTTGGCGCGCAGGGGGGCGAGCGCGTTGCTCCAGGCCACGACCTCGTTCAGGGTCGTGGCGAGGGTGTCTCGCTGGGTGCCGGCCGGCTTGAAGGCGCTGAAGTTCTCGAAGTCGGTGAACAGCGAGAGCGCTACCTGGGAGCGGACGTCCGCCAGGTGCAGCTCCCCAGCTATCAGGCGCAGGTGCTCGACCGCTCGCGTACCGCCGGTTGAGCCGTAACTGACGAACCCGACAGCCTTGTGGTTCCACTCGGCGTACAGGAAGTCGATGGCGTTCTTGAGTGCGCCGGGGACCGAGTGGTTGTACTCGGCGGTGACGATGACGAATCCGTCGAAGGAGGCGATCTTCTCCGCCCACACACCGGTGTGTGGCTGGGTGTACTGACCCATCGCGGGCGGGTACGCCTCGTCGAGGAGTGGCAGCTTGTAGTCCGCGAGGTCCACGAGCTCGAACTCGGCGTCGGTACGCAGGCGCGCGTGCTCCCAGACCCATTGCGCGACGGCTTCGCCGTTCCGGCCCGGGCGGGTGCTGCCGAGGATGATGCCGATCTTGGTCATGAGTTTCCTTATGTACTGATCACCCGAAGGGGACGACCCGCCTCCGAAGGGGCGGACCCGGCCCTGAAGCGGGCGACCCGCTCACTTACTTGCCTCGTCAAGGAAATGCTTGACGAGGCAAGTAGAAGCAGCGGTTCCTTGACTTGTCAAGGAGCTAGAGTGGGAGGCATGCCGTCACAGCCGTCACAGAAGCGCCGCCTGCAACCCCTCGACGCGAGCGAGGAGACACTCATGCGCGCGCTGGGGCGGGTGATGCTCGCCCTGCCCCGGCTGATCGACGCGGACATGGTCGGTGAGGGACAGCTCCCCCTGTCGGAGTACGCCCCGCTGATGCACCTGTCCGAAGCACCCGAGCGGCGGATGCGCATGAGCGAACTCGCCGCGGCCTGCAATCTCTCGCTCAGCGGGATGACCCGTGTGGTGACGCGCCTGGAGAAGCGGGGGCTGGTCCGGCGCGCCCAGTGCGACGAGGACGCGCGCGGTTGGAACGCGGTGCTGACCGACGCGGGGCTCACCCGCCTGGAGGAGGCCTGGCCCGCGCACCTGGCCAGTGTGCGACGGCACGTCTTCGACCACCTGGAGGGCCACGACCTGGCAGGGCTGAGCGCCGCACTTCAGAAGATCGCGAACTGATCGCTGCTCCGGCTCGGCGGAGGCTCCCGGAAGCACGCCACCGGCCGCAAAGGGGCTCTCGCGCCTCGCAGTTGGCGTCAGCCACCATCCGGGCGGCGTATCAGGCGTTCGGGCGGAGCGGAGGCAGCACGGGATGCCCTCGCCGGTCCCTCAGGAGGCCGTACGGAGGTCAGGCAGCCAGAGCCGGGCCGCGTCCCGCTGCCGGTCCTGCCGCTCGATGAGAGCGCTGCGCCCGGACGTGCCGAGCCAGGATCTCGTCGGCGGCAGGAATCGCGTCGGCGATCGAACGGGCCCCGGTCAGAACGCACAGGGCCTTCGTCACGTCGTCCAGCTCCTGCTGCCACGCCCGCGTGTTCTTCTCCGCGAGGGCGATGCGCGCGCTCGCGTACCGGGCGAGCAGCGTCCTCACTAGGCGCGGATCCGGCATCGACACGGTGACACCCCTTCGGTGATCGGCCTGGGCCATTGTTCTCCGAGTGCCCCGAACGATCCGCCTCATGCCACCGTTTCCGCACCTTCGGCCCCGGCATGCCCGGGCGCCGATGTCCGCGCCGCCTTCCCCTGCCGGTCCGGACAGGGACGCGGAGTGCCCACGGCGAGAGGCGGGAGCGGACGACGTGAACGGGTCGCGCCCCGAGCGGATGGTGGGCGGGACCCGTTCACCGCCCCATTGTCGAAGCCCGACCCGCCTCACGGACAGGGAGTGCGACCCGGCGGACCGGCAGGACGATGAGCGCCCGTGTGAGGGGCAGTACTCCCGTGTGAGCCCGAGATGGCCCACCCGGCGCGGGCGGCCCCTCCGGTGCCTAAGCTTCCGCCGTGAACGACTCCACGCGCGACATACGCATCAGGCCGGGCGGCCCCGCCGACGCACCGGCCATCCTGGACATGCTCGACTCGGCGGTGGCCTGGATGAATGCCCGGGGCAACACCGAGCAATGGGGCACGATTCCGTACTCACAGACATCCGGCGGGGTGGCACGGGTCGAGCGGTACACATCCGAGAACTCGCCCTACGTAGCGGAGCTGGACGGCGCGCCGGTCGGAGCCCTGGTGCTGGACACCGGGCCCAGCCCGCAGATGCCGATCCCGCCGGCCGAGGAACCCGAGCGCTACGTCCGGCTGTTGGTCTCGGACCGGCAGCACGCCGGCCTGGGCATCGGGGCCGCACTGCTGGCCCACGCCGCCGACGTGACCCGGCGGGCCGGCGTGCGCCTGCTGCGGGTCGACTGCTGGGCGGGCGGCGGAGGTGAACTGGTGGCGTTCTACGAGCGCAACGGCTTCACTCCCACCGAACGATTCCAGGTCAAGGCCTGGCCGGGCCAACTGCTCGCCATGCGGCTGGACTCGGCACCGCCCGCGACCGACGGCCGGCACGGCCACTCCTGACTCGGCGAAGGCGGCGCCGGGCCCTGCCCTACTTCGTGAAGGCTCCTCCGGTCCGCAGGGACACGGTCCGCGCGTCGCCCCGGGGTTGCCGTCCAGGGGTGCGGCCCCGGCCGACGAGGCCGAACAGGAATCCCGCGGGGATGGTGATCAGCCCCGGGGTCTGCAGCGGCAGCCAATGGAAGTCACGGTCGGGGAAGATCGCGATGGGCGTACCCGATACCGCGGGAGACCCCGCGAGCAGCACCACCACCAGCGGCAGCGTCCCGTAGACCGTCCACCGCACTCCGGTGGCGGTGTGCCCGGGCAGGAAGAGCGCGTAGAGCAGGACGGGGGCCAGCACCGAGGCCGCGACGGTGAACGACAGCGAGATCAGGGTCAGCCTGCCGCGGTCCTGGAGCAGCACCGCCAGCATCACGGCGAGCGCACCGACCACGACGATGGCCACGCGGGCCCTGCGGATCTCTCCGCCGGCCGAGCGGCTCGCCGCCCTGCCGCCCGACCGCGCCCCGAAGTCGCGGGCCAGACTGGACGCGGCGGCCAGGGTGATGCCCGCGACGGCCGCCAGGGTCGTGATGAAGACGGCGCAGGCGACGATCGCGAAGAGCATGCTGTGCCGGGCCCCGCCGGCGACCGGATCGAGAGCGCCGGTCACCATCAGCAGCGCCGTCGCTCCCCCGGGATCGGCAGCCCGGATCAGGTCCCGGCCGAGCAGGGCGCAGGCGCCGAGCCCCGCCACCACGACGCCGGCGCACACCACTGCGACGGGGCCCACGGCCCACCCGACGGCGCGGCGCGCGGTACGGGCGTCGCGCAGCGGATGCAGCCGCATGGTGAGGTGCGGCAGGCAGGCCGCGCCGACCAGGAGGGTGGTCTCGAAGCTGATCAGGTCGAGCCGTCCGGCGAGGGAGTGCCCGAAGTGCAGGCCGGGGGCCGCGTAGTCGCCGCCCGCCTCCGAGCGGTCCTGCGCCGCCTCGAAGAGAGCCGGCGGCGACCATCCGTACCGGGCCAGGACGAGTCCGGCGAGGAGCAGCACGGCGGTCAGCGTCACACCGACCTTGAGGATCTGTACGTAGCCGACGCCGCGCATCCCGCCGAAGGCGGCGTAGCAGACCATCAGGGTGCCGCCGGCCACGGTGCAGCCGGTGAGCGCGCCGTCGGGGAGCCCGAACATGGCCGCCATGATGTGTCCTGCCGTGGTCAGCTGCACCAGGAGCAGCGGGGCGAGAACGACGAGGGTCGCGATGCCGAGGGCACGCCGCACGGAGAGATCGCCGAGGCGGTCGGAGAGGAAGTCCCCCAGGGTGAACACCCCCCGGCGGCGCAGGGGTTCGCCCAGGATCCGCATGACCAGGAAGAGCGAGGCGACGGTGGCGCAGGCGAACAGGATGCCGTCGGTGCCGTCGAGGGCGACCGAACCCGTGGTACTGAGCAGGGTGGCCGCGGAGATGTAGTCACCGGCGATGGCGAGCCCGCTGCCGACCGGGCCGAAGGCTGCGCTGCCCCCCGCGTAGAAGTGCTCCGGGTCGTCGAGGTCGGCCGCCGCAAGGCCGCAGAGCAACAGGGACACCGCGACGAAGGCGAGGAAGACCATGGCGGCGAGCGACTGGCCGTCACCGGTACTCACGGGCGGCGCTCCGGCGTCGCGGGTGCGTCCACGTCTGTCGTCGCGGCCCGAACTCCCGGCGTTCGCAGAGGACTTGCTGCGTCCAGGCGTGTTGCGGCGTCCACGTCTGTTGGTGCGCCCGGGCCCGGCACCGAAGGGGAAACAGAAGGCATGCCGGTCATGGCACCAGGGGCCCCGGGCGGCGTACAGGGCACGGGGCGGGTGGGAGGCGGGTGCACAGCGGGGCCGGGGACGCGTTGTGCGGGAGCACAGGGGCGGCCGGTCGGTAGGTGGTGCGGGAGGCTGCACGGGACCGGTGGGCTTCCGGGGAGGAACTCCGCCGGACGGTCGCGTGGGCGCCCGGTGGACCCGTCCCGGCTGCACCGAGTGCCTTGGCGCGGTCCGTTCGGCGTTCCGGTCCGGCGACGGCGCGGTCGGTGGCCGCGGATGGACGGACGTACCCGGCCGAGCCGATGCCCGTGCGACCTGTGCGGTGCGGCAGGATGGAGCCATGAGCGTAGTCAAGATCAACGTACTGACCGTTCCCGCCGAGCAGCGGGAGACGCTGGAGAAGCGCTTCGCCTCTCGCGCCCACTCCGTCGAGAACTCCGACGGGTTCGAGTGGTTCGAACTCCTCCGGCCCGTCGAGGGCACCGACAGCTACCTGGTCTACACGCGGTGGCGCGACGAGGAGGCCTTCCAAGCCTGGATGGAGGGCCCGATGAAGGCCGCCCACCAGGGCGGTGACGCGGGCAGCGGCGAGCGCCCCAAGCCGGCGGCGAGCGGGTCCACGCTGTGGTCCTTCGAGGTCGTGCAGCAGGCTGCTCCCAAGGGGGAGTGACCGCGGCCCCTCCGACTGCCGGAGGGGCCACCCGAGACACACGTCACATCCGGGCCTGTCACATCGTGCCGAGCCGAGCCGTCAATGAGGTGTAACCCAACGACGGCACAGGAGTTCACGATGGACGCTCGCTTGAACCTTTTCGGCAGCCCGGTCGCGGGGAAGTTCCTGCGGCACGTCAACGCGGCCGGCAAGGTGCTCTCGGATTCGACACTGCCCGCGGAGACACAGGAGCTGGTGAAGATCCGCGCCAGCCAGATCAACGGCTGCGGCTTCTGCACCGACATGCACACCAAGGACGCCGCGCACGCCGGTGAGACGTCGACGCGTCTCAATCTGGTCGCTGCCTGGCGGGAGGCCAAGGTCTTCACCGACGCGGAGCGCGCCGCCCTGGAGCTGACGGAGCAGGGCACCCGTATCGCCGACGCGGCCGGTGGCGTCACCGACGAAGCCTGGGCGAACGCCACCAAGCACTACGACGAGGAGCAACTCGCCGCTCTGGTGTCCCTGATCGCCCTCATCAACGCCTACAACCGCGTGAACGTCATCGTCCAGCAGCCCGCAGGCGACTACCAGCCCGGCCAGTTCGGGTGACGACCGGTGCCGGCCGTCGGCACGAGGGGGCCGACCGCTCCCGCCGGCGGCCGGCACACTCGGATCCGTGGTGATCCAACCGGCAGCCCCTAGGAACGGCGGACGACCGACGTGTCCTGGCGTGCCGACGGCTGCTGCTGACGGAACTCGTGCACGAGCTCGATCTCACCCACGATGTGGGCATTGAACTCATCGAGTTCCTCGGCGGGGACCCACAGTTCGAGGATCGTCCGCCCGCCGGCCTGCCGGACGGGATACCGGGCGACGAACTCGGTGTCCACTTCGAAACGCGTGACGAAACCTGCGCCGTCGTGCTTCACGTTCCACTCCCGCGCGATCCGGACGGCGTAGTCCTCGTTCAGGACCGGGTAGAAGATCGGCTGTTCGGGCAGGCGCGGCGGCCAGGCACGCCAGTTCGACTCCCGGACCAGGTCCAGTTCCTTGGGACCCGTCGGGCGCCACAGAGTCGTCGTCGCTTGCCAACCGGCCATACGCGTCACTTTCCGAACCTCGGAGACCGCCGTGTTCGCCGGTCAGGGCTCCGGACGATACCGGCAGCACCCGGCCGTCGGCGACGGCGTTTCCGCAGCCCGGCCACGCCCGCTCCACCGTGTGAACCCGCTGACACGGCGGAGACGGAGCGTGGTCGGGCCGGTCGGGTCGCTACCCGAGCCGCGTCACCAGGTGTGCGCGACGTCCACCACGAGCCGGTCCTCCAGCTGCAGCACGCGGAACGGCAGTCGGGCCCGCACGCCGAGTCCGATCTGGGTCTCGCCCTCGAAGCTGCCGGCGAACCGGGTGTCCTTGAACGTCTTGTACCCGGTGAGGTCGACCCCGGGCAGCGGCTGCCCCGCCCGCCCCGGGTAGGTGGCCTCGCCCGTCTCCAGGTCGTAGCTCGGCGCTCCGGCACGCACCTCGATCACCGCACCGCCACCGACCGCGATGTACTTGCCCGAGCCGTCCTGGTACAGCCGGTCCACGTACTGGACGTGGTAGCCGAGGCCGCTGCTGCCGCCGCCGGGGATGTCCAGCACCATCCGGTCGTAGCAGTCGTGCCGTCCCGTCCGGACATCGGCCAGCGATGCCACGGCGGTCGAGGCGCCGCTCTTCGGCAAGCTGCCCCAGCCCGTCGCACAGGCTGTCGCCTGCGTCACCCCGGCGGCCGCGGCCGGAACGGCCGTCACCCCGAGTCCCCCGGCGGCCAGCGCGAGCGCCGCCAATGCCACTCCACTCCTGCGCATGACATCCCCCCTTGCTTGGTTCAGTGCTGCCCCGTCCCGTGGGGGCTGCTGCTGAATGAGACAGTCCGGCGGCCCCGATGGTTGTGCTCCGCGCCTGTTCGGCCGGGGGACTTCGCGAAGGCTTGCACACGGACACCGGCAGCCGAACGGATTTACGAGGGCGCAACGGGCTCCGCCCGGGCATGCGCACTCCGGCACGCCGGTAATCTTCCCTGTTCACCGTGGCTTTCCGTGCCCGTCATCCCGTGGCCGCGGCCGACGTCTTCGGAAGGCTCGCCGCTCGCCGGGGACTTCGGCGCAGACGGTCTCCTCCGGCCGTCATGCGACGGCCGGGACGGGGTACAGAGCGGCCATCAGCACTACCACCCCCCATAAGGAACCGAGAATGACTGACGACGCCTACCTCGTCCTGCTGGACGGCACCGCCGTAACGCTGGGTGTCCCGCCGACCGCCGTCGGAGAACTGGCGTGCATGGAGACTCCCGCCGTCCAGGCGTGGCTCGGCGCCCAGGGCATCACGGCAACGTCCCCGCAGTTGCGTCTGCTCCCGCCGGAGGAGACGTCGGCCGTCCCCGAGGACGCCGAACGCCTGCCCGTTCCCCTCAGCGACGAAGAGCTGATCCGCGTACGCAACCAGACCGCGCCGGAGAACATCGCTCGGCTGGAGCAGGAACTGCTGGCCTACCGCTCCTGCACCGACGGTCGCGACGTCCTGCTCACACGCGCGTTCGCCGCCGGTGTCCCGGCACACCGCATCGCCGAACTCACCGGCGAGGAGTTGACGTCCGTGAAGGCCGCCGCGCACTGAGCGGTTCGAGCACGGCCGGCCGGGTCGGTGGACCAGGCATCGTGACCGCCGGGGGCGAATGCGGTGGACAGGGATCACGCGACGGGGAGACTTGCCGCATGACTCCCTCGGATCCCAAGGACGACCTCCACTTCTACCTGCAGTCGGCCCGCGATGCCCTGATGTGGAAGCTCGAAGGACTTTCGGAGTACGACGTCCGCCGCCCGCTGACGCCGACCGGTACCAACCTGCTGGGACTGGTGAAACACCTCGCCTCCGTGGAACTGGGCTACCTGGGCGACACCTTCGGACGGCCTTCCGGGGAGCCGCTTCCCTGGCTCGACGAAGGTGCGGAACCCAACGCCGACATGTGGGTCCCGGCCGACGAGTCGCGCGAGCAGATCGTGCGGCTCTACCACCGGGCCTGGGCCCACTCGGACGCGACGATCGACGCCCTGGCCCTGGACACCGTCGGCACGGTCCCCTGGTGGCCGAGCGGCAAGGCCGAAGTGACCCTGCACCACGCCGTGGTACGGGTGATCGCGGACACGCACCGCCACGCGGGGCACGCCGACATCGTCAGGGAACTCATGGACGGCGCCGTCGGGATGAACAAGGACAACACCAGCATGGTCCAGGGCGACGCGGCATGGTGGGAGGACTACCGGAACCGGGTGGAACGGGCCGCCAGGGGACCGTTTCGGTAGTCCCGCGCAACCGGACGCGGCCGGGTCCCGTCCCGGTGCCGCCCACGCGGGCGACCCTTTCGCTCCCGGCTCGTGTGAAGCGCGGAAACGGACACCGCGGCTCGTACGCTGACGCTTCGAGCAAAGGAGCGCTGCGCATGCACTACCAGCTGAAGGCGATCACCCGCGAGGAACACCTGGCCTTCGTCAGCTCTCGTCCCTCGGTGAGTCACATGCAGGTTCCGTCGTGGGGCGACGTGAAGCCGGACTGGCGAGCACAGAGCCTGGGCTGGTTCGACCAGCACGACAGGCTCGTCGGCGCCGGCCTCGTCCTGCTCAGACCCTTGCCCAGGACGAAGCGGTACCTCGCCTACCTTCCCGAGGGGCCGGTCATCGACTGGAGTGCGGACGGCCTCGGCGCGTGGCTGGAGCCGATGCTGGCGCACCTCAAGAGGGAGGGCGCCTTCACCGTGAAGATGGGACCGCCCGTGGTGAGCCGGCGCTGGAGCGCCGACGCGGTCAAGGCCGCGATCGCCGACCCGCAGGCGAGGCGGCTGGGGGACGTCGAGGCGACCTCGCACGAACCGGGAGCCCTCGACACCGCCGAGCAGCTGCGGCGGATGGGCTGGCGCCGGTCCGCGCCCTCCGGCGAGGACGGCTTCGCCGCCGGCCAGCCGCGCCACGTGTTCCAGGTCCCGTACGCCGGACGGTCGCTCGAAGACATCCAGCAGGGCTTCAACCAGCAGTGGCGTCGCAACATCAAGAAGGCGGAGAAGGCCGGCGTCAAAGTCGTGCAGGGCGCCTACGAAGACCTGCCGGTCTTCTACGACCTGTACACCGAGACCGCGGAGCGGGACCGGTTCATCCCCCGGCCGCTCCCCTACTTCCAGCGGATGTGGACCGCGCTGAGGGCCGAACACCCGGACCGGATGCGCCTCTACCTCGCCCACCACGACGGGGACGTGCTGGCGGCGGCCACGATGATCACCGTCGGCGAGCACGTCTGGTACTCCTACGGTGCCTCCACCAGCCACAAGCGTGAGGTGCAGCCGAACAACGCGATCCAGTGGCGCATGATGTCCGACGCCCACGAACTCGGTGCTGCCGTCTACGACTTCCGCGGCATCACCGACACCCTGGACGAGGGCGACCACCTGCTGGGGCTGCTCCGGTTCAAGGCCGGTTCCGGCGGCCAGGCGGTCGAGTACCTGGGCGAATGGGACTACCCCCTCAACAAGGTCCTCCACAGGGCTCTGAACCTCTACATGTCCCGGCGCTGAGGCCGCCATCACCCGTGCCCCGGCGGGGAGTCGGACGCCCTGCCCCACCGGTGACCGGCGAGCGGAACGGGCCCGGACACGATGAAGGCCGCGCCGCCGGTGATGGGGGGACAGGACCGATGCGGCGCGGCCGTACCTTCCGCGTGCCCGGGGTCGCCGGTCCTACACCCGCGAACGCCCGACGAATTTCGCACACACCGCCGCGGGCGGCTGTCGGGCCTCCCCGTCCGCCCCGTCCGTCAGGCGTACGCTCTCCGGGCGTCCGCCCGGGACGCCGGCCGTGCGGCACGGCTCGACTCGTAGGCCAGGGAGCCCTCATGATCTTCATCACCGCCAAGTTCAGTGTCCGGCCCGAGTACGCGGACCAGTGGCCGCAGATCTCCGCCGACTTCACCGCCGCGACCCGCGCCGAGCCCGGCTGCCTGTTCTTCGACTGGTCCAGGAGCATCGACGACCCCACCGAGTACGTCCTGGTCGAAGGGTTCCGCGACGACGACGCGGGCGCGGCCCACGTCCAGTCCGACCACTTCAAGGCCGCCCGGCAGACCCTGCCCCGCCACCTGCAGGCGACGCCCCGCATCGTCAACATGAAGGTGCCGCAGGACGACTGGTCGTTGCTCGGCGAGATGGCCGTCGACCAGCAGTCCTAGCCCGCCCCCGGCGAGCACCGGCCGCGCCATACTCCCCCGTCATGTCCGGGCGCCGGCACCCGCTGCGTTCGCCTCCCCGGGGCCGGTGCCCTGCCCGCCGCCACCTGGGTGTCCGTCACGGGCACCTGGCACCGCCAAGGGACCCCGGGGACGAAGTCCGCCGCCGTCGCGCCGGACGCCGGTACGGCCGAGAAGGTCGCCAAGCCGCTGAACGCGTGCAAGGACGCCCTGCCGCTCACGCTCTCCCGCTGACCCGGGCCCGTCCGGAACCCGTTCGTGGCGGATCAGACCGGCAGCAGCCCGGTGATCAGGTCGCTGAGCTGACCGGCGTTGCGGCATTCGTGCATGGGCACGATCTCGGCGTAGGCGGGCGCGGCGGAGTCGCCCGTGCCCCACAGGGATCGCTGCTCCGGATTCAGCCAGTGGACGCGGCGGGCCCGGCCCGCCAGCCGGCGTACGGCGGGAAGGTTCGGGTCGCCCATGTTCGTGCGGGCGTCGCCGAGGACGAGGACCGTCGTGCGCGGGCCCACCACGTCGCCGTACAGCTCGGTGAACTCGGCGAACGCCGCACCGTAGTCACTGCTTTCGTGCCAGCCGGTCAGGGTCGCCTCCGACCGGATGCGGGCGCCCAGTCCCTCCGGGTCGGCGGCGCCCTGCACGAGGAGTCCGGTCACCTCGTCGACGCGGTTGACGAAGGCGAACACGCGTACCTTGCTGAACTGGTCGTGCAGCGCCTGGGTCAGCAGCATGGTGAAGTCGGAGAAACCGGCCACGGAGCCCGACACATCGCACAGCAGCACCAGTTCGGGGCGGGCGGGCCGGCGTCGGCGCAGGACCGGCCGCATCGGCACCCCGCCGGTCGACAGGGATCCGCGCAGTGTCCGCCGCAGATCGATGCTGCCCCGCGAGGAACGGCGGCGTCGGGCCGCGAGACGGGTGGCCAGCTTGCGTGCCAACGGCTGAACGACCCTGCGCAGTTCGGCCAGTTGGTCCCGGCCGGCGAAGAGGAAGTCGACCCGGTCGGAGGTGGTGGCCACGGCCCGGCGCGCGATCCGGTCCCGGCCGCGCCGCTCCGCCACCCGGCGCCGTGCCTCCGTGGCCACCTGCGCCCGGAAGTCCTGGATCCGCCGGCGGACCTCGTCCTCCAGCAACCGGTCGGCGAAGCCTGCCGCCCCGCCCTGGCTCCGGACACGGTCACGCACGCGCGCCAGCAGCGTCTGCGGGCGGAGCCGGTCCAGGGTCTGGTACGACGACCAGCCGTCCGAGCCCGGTGCCGAACCGTAGCCGCCGAAGCCGTCGACCGCCTCCACGGCCAGCTGCGCCAGCATCGCCCGGTCGTCGGCGGCGAGCGCGTCCACTAGTCGGTCCCGCAAATCGTCGCGGTCGGCGGGCGTTTCCGGCGCGGCCCCCACGCCGACGCGACGCGGGAAGTACACGTCGAAGACGGGATCGAACACCTTCCGCTGCCCCGTGCTGTGGAGGAGCGTGGCGGCCAGCCCCTCGCGCAGCAGTTCCCGGTCGGTCAGGCCGAGGGCCTCCAACGCCTGTGCGGCGTCGACGGTTTCGCCGGTTCCGATCCGGATGCCGTGCGAGCGCAGTGCCGCAACGAGACCCGTCAGCCGCTCCGCCACACCGGCCGGGGCGGTCACACGGCGTCCAGGTCGAGCTTCGCGGACGCCTTCAGGACGTCGTCCTGATGCTTGAGTATGACGCCGAGGCTGTCGCGCACGACGGTCTCGTCGAGAGTGTCGGCGCCGAGCGCGAGAAGCGTGCGCGCCCAGTCGATGGTCTCGGCGACCGAGGGGACCTTCCTCAGGTCCATCTCGCGCAGCGCGCCCACCACACGCACCACGGACTCGGTGAGCGCCCGGTCGAGGTCCGGCACCTTCAGTCGCACGATGCGCCGCTCCAACTCCTCTTCGGGGAAGCCGATGTGGAGGAAGAGGCAGCGGCGGCGCAGTGCCTCGGACAGCTCGCGGCTCGCGTTCGAGGTCAGCACCACGAACGGCCGGCTCGTGGCGGTGATCGTGCCCAGTTCGGGAACGGTGACCTGGAAATCGCTGAGCACTTCGAGGAGCAGGCCCTCCACCTCGATGTCGGCCTTGTCGGTCTCGTCGATCAGCAGGACCTTCGGCTCGTCGCCGCGAATGGCGGTCAACAGGGGCCGGGCCAGCAGGAATTCCTCACTGAAGATGTCCGTGCGCGCCTCGTCCCAGCTCTCGTCGCGGCCCGCGCTGATCCGCAGCAACTGCTTGGCGTGGTTCCACTCGTACAGCGCCCGGGACTCGTCGACGCCCTCGTAGCACTGCAGTCGGACCAGCTGGGCCCCCGCGACCTGGGCGACCGCCTTGGCGAGTTCCGTCTTGCCGACTCCGGCCGGGCCCTCGACGAGCAACGGTTTGCCGAGCCGGTCGGCCAGGAAGACAGTGGTGGCGACCGCGGGGGACGCCAGATATCCGGCCTCCGCCAGGCGCGCGGAGACGTCGTCGACAGAAGTGAACAGCAACGGGGGCCTCCAGCGCGGCGCGGGCCGATCGGGATCGAGGTCGGAGGTGAAGTGGGCGTGGGGGTGGGAGTGAAGTCGGGTGGGTCGGGTCACTATCTAAGCGCTTGTTCACCCCCGCTGTCACGTGGGCCGGCTCCCTCGGACGATCGCGCGTTCACCGCGTCCGCACGGATGACGACAGTGGCGGTGACTGCTGCTCACGTCGCCGCCCGATGGATCACAGAGGCCGGGGCGGGGCCACGCCCTCCTGTTCGTACCGTGGCGTCCAGCGGGTCGCCTCGATCGCCTCGCGCAGCTCCTCTTCGCTCACGCGCGGAGCCACCCCTTCCTCGATCGCGGCAAGCGCGGCGGCCATCGCGATCTCACGTGCCGCCTCCCGCATCCCGCTCAGCGGGGGGAGCAGGGGCGCCGGCCCCGCACAGCCGTCGGCGGCCCGTGCCGCGCAGGAGCCGACGGCCCGGGCCGCGGCGACCAGCATCCGGTCGGTGACGCGCGTGGCCCGGCTCGCGGTGACCGCGAGCCCGATGGCAGGAAAGACGTAGACGTTGTTCGCCTGGGCCACGGGCACGTCGTGACCGTCCACCCGGAGCGCCGGGAACGGCGAGCCGGTGGCGATCAGGGCCCGGCCCTCGGTCCAGCGGGCCACGTCCGCCGGGTCGGCCTCGGCGTGCGAGGTGGGGTTGGACAGCGGAAAGACGACGGGGCGTTCGCAGGCGGAGGCCATCTGCCGCACGATCTCCTCGGTGAACGCGCCGTGTGCCGTCGACAGCCCGATGAGCGCCGTCGGCGCGACCCGGCGCACCACCTCGGCGAGTCCGGAGCCGTCCCAGTCGGCCGACTCGGCGTCCTCGCGTGCGTACACCCGCTGCTCGTCCGTCAGGTCCGTGCGCGAGCGCACCAGCAGTCCGCCGATGTCGACGAACCAGAAGCGGGAGGCCGCTTCGCTTTCGGGCAGCCCTTCCTCGATCATGGCGGCCCGGATCATGTCCGCGACACCGATGGCAGCGGACCCCGCGCCGAGCACCACGAGCCGCTGCTCGGGCAGCGGGGTCTCCGCGACGGTGGCCGCCGTGGTGAGCGCCGCCAGCGCCACGGCGGCGGTGCCCTGGATGTCGTCGTTGAAGGTGAGGAGCCGGTCCCGGTAGCGGGTGAGGATGGGCCGCGCGTGCGCGGTGGCGAAATCCTCCCACTGCAGCAGGGTGCCGGGAAGTTCCGCCTCGACCGCCGCTACGAACGCCTCCACCAGTTCGTCGTACTCGGCTCCGGTCAGACGCCGCTCGCGTCGGCCGAGGTAGTGGGGGTCCGCGAGCAGCTCCTCGTTGTCGGTGCCCACGTCGAGGAGGATCGGCAGGGTGCGTCCCGGGTGGATGCCGCCGATCGCCGTGTAGAGGCTGAGCTTGCCGATCGGGATGCCCATGCCGCCCACGCCCTGGTCACCGAGGCCCAGGATGCGCTGGCCGTCCGTGACGACCACGACGTCCACCTCTTCGTGCGGGCGGTTGCGCAGGATGTCGGGAAACCGGTGCCGGTCCTCCCAGGACAGGAACAGCCCTCGTGGCCGTCGGTAGATCGCACTGAAACGGCGGCAGGCCTCCCCCACCGTCGGGGTGTAGACGACGGGCAGCATCTCCTCGAGGTGCTCGGTGACGAGCCGGTAGAAGAGGACCTCGTTGGTGTCCTGGAGCTGTCGCAGGTAGATGTGCCGGTTGAGTGTCTTGTCGTAGCTGTGGAAGGCCGCGTAGGCGCGTGTCGTCTGCTCGACCAGGGTTTCCACGGCCGGTGGCAAGAGCCCGTCGAGGCCCAGTTCCGCGCGTTCGGCGCGGCTGAAGGCCGTGCCCTTGTTGACCAGCGGGTCGGCGAGGATCGCGGCGCCGCGGATGTCGGTGCGTTCGCTGCGGTTGCGGTGCGTCATCACGCGATCCTCCCTCCGCCGTCCGTGGGTGACGCCCTTGCCGTAGCGGACGCCCGCCCATTCACCTGTTCGCTGCACACGCGCGCACCCGGGCCGTCGTCCGGCAGCGGTTTCCTTCCCGGGGCGGCGGGCAGTCGGTTGAGTGAGTGCCTACGAAAGGACCGACATGAGTGCCGGAGAGAAGGCCAAGGCCAAAGCCGAGCAGGTCGTCGGTAAGGCCGTGCGGAAGGCGGCCCACGCGATGGGCAACGACACCACCGCCGCCAAGGGCGCCGCGCTGGAGGCCCGGGGCAAGGCCCGGGACACCAAGGAGAAGTCGAAGGACAGCTTCAAGCGCTGACCTTGTTCACGCAGGGATGCACGCCGTGGACGGTGCCGGTCCGAGGTCCGGTCGAGGCGGGTGTCCGACGGATGGCGGGCAGCCGGGTTCTCCGGCTGCGCGCCATCGGCGTTTCCGCTGCGCCGCTCCCCTTCCGGCACGCGCCCCTGAGAGAGGCGTCGGCCACCCGCGGCTGACGGCGGTACGCCATGCCCCCCCCGACCACGCCGGCATACCGCCGTCACCGGGGGCGCCGACCTCTTCGGTGGGGCGGCCGGGCAGGGCCGGCACCCGTTCCGGAACCGTCACCCGTCCGGCGCAGCATGCGCCCGACCGGCCGGGGCAGGCGCCCGGAGCCGGAGTCTCTCGTTCTCCCGTTCCGGCCGCGGAATGTGCCGCAGCCGATCCCCGAGTCGGCTGCGGCACGGACCCACCTGGCGTTGTCGCCGGTCGTCTCCCCGCCTTACCGCCGCATGCGGCGCCGGGTGTGCCGGAGCGGGGCCGGGACCCCCGTACCCGGCCCGCCCCGGGACGCTCGGGCGCCGGCCGCGGTGATCACCAGGATGCACAGGAGAACGCACCCCTGTCGTTGGCCTACGGTCCACAGTCCCTTGGCAGAGAGTCCACGGCCGCAGGGCCCTCCGCGCGTGCACCGTCCCGCTGGAGGGCCTGGTGGCGAAGGTCGCTCGGAGGGACGCCGTAGGCGGTTCGGAAGGCCCGGCTGAACTCTGCCGCGCGGGGGAAGCCCCAGCGGGCGGCGATGGCGTGGACGGGCTGCGCGCGCAGTGCCGGGTCCGTGAGGTCGCGCCGGGCGCTGCGCAAGCGCTGTTCGCGGACGTAGGAGGCCACGGTGATGCCCTCTGCCTGGAACAGCCGGTGGAGGTAGCTGCGCGAGATGTGGTGCGCGGCGGCGATCCGAGCGGGCGTCAGTTCCTCGTCTCCCAGGTGTGCGCGCACGAACGCCTTGATGCGCAGCGTCAGCGTCCGGCTGTGGGCCGCCGGCGGCAGGGGGACGTCGGACTCCGCCACGTGCGCCGCCACCGCCGTGACCAGGTCGGCGACGACCGTGCCCAGCCGGGGTGCGTCCGAGGGCTGGTACGAGGCGGTGTCCGAGGCCAGCTGAACGAGGAACTGCCCCAGAAGCGCGCCGAATCCCTCACGGCCCGAGATCCGGCGTCCGATCATCCCGTCGGTCTGGTGGGCGGGCAGGGCGACCAGGGTCCGGGGGATCTCGACCCCGATCATGGTGACCGGATCGGGGCCGGTGAAGATCTCGTACGACCGCGAGGAGCAGTTGACGTGGAAGTCGTGGGCCCCGTAGGCGACTTCGCGCCTGTCCCAGGTGGCCGCGCCCTCACCGCTCAGGAGGAGGGAGAGGTGGAGGACCTCGGGGTCGGAGCGGCGGACCAGTTTCGCCGTCCGGCGGAACACCAGCTGATCGAACGTCGCAGGCCACAGCGTCACGTCGCCGAGCTGGATCAGCCGCTGCTCGGCGCGGTAGTCGGCCGTGCGGTCACTGGCCAGCTGCATGGGTGCGTGGGTACGTCCGAGCCGCTCCGTCCAGGCCTCGAACCTGTCCCCCACCGGGAGGTCGACGGTTCGGAAGACCGACTCGCACAGCACGGCGACAGTCAATCACAGGGCAGGGGCGGGGAGTCGGGCAGCCCTGGCGGGTCCGCGACCAGGCATGGGACGAGCGGATCCGTGGTCAGGCAGGGTCGTCGGGCCGCCCGCCGGTTCCGTAGCCGGTAACCCGCAGTCCCGCGGCCCAGGCAGGGCCTTCCGGCCGCGCCGGGTGCACTGGCGGCGTCGCGTTTCGTTCAGGTGGACGAAAACTGGCCACATCCACGGCTCGCGACGGAGCCCGCCAAAGCGTGAGTTGTCTGGATCTTGTTCCACCCGTGGGACTCCACCGGTCGACGCCCCTCCGCACGACTGCGCGCGCTCGGACATGTGCGTGCTCACCGGTACCCGGCCCTCGCCTGCCACGGCCGTCTCGCGCATAATCAGCAGCCGATCACGCGCGAAATCCTCGCGCGGACGTGCAACTGCAGACGGCCGAAAGTCGTCCTTCCGGTCGAGTTGTTGAGGCACGAGGAATTTCTGGGACAACAGGGGGACGCACGATGAACGTGACGCCGATGAAGAGCCGCCGCAGACCCGGCGCCGTCCGAACGCTGGCAGTGGCCGCGTGTGCGGTGGGGGCGCTGGTCCTGACCGGCTGCAACGGTGACGACGGCGCGGCGGGCGTGGGCGCGACGAAGACCGGCGGTGCCGACAAGGGCGCGAGCGCCGGAACGGCCGGCAAGAAGCCCGGCGCGAAGGCTTCCTCGGGCACCGGGGGCGCCAGGAAGTCCCCCGGTGCCGTCCCGGCCGCGTCCAAGTCCCCGGTCCCCACGGCAACGAGCGGGGGCGGCGACGGCGACGACGGCTGCGATCACAAGATGCCCATCTCCCCCGATGAGATCGCGGTCTACCGCTACACCCCGGAAGGCGGAGCCCTCAGCCTGATCGTCAAGCACGGAAACTGGGGCTGCGGCTCGCCCGACTCGGACGGCGCACCGTTCGAGACGGTCGGCAAGGAGACCTTCATCCCGATGGATCAGGCCGCGTATGTCACCGTGACCAACCCCATCGTGGAGAGCACCGAGAACCAGCCCATCGGCGTGCAGGAGTTCCTCGACTGGCTGGAGGCGCACCCCAACTCGGGGCTGGTCTTCACCTACCACCTGGGCGACGACGGGGCCATCGACCGCCTCGAAGAGGTCTTCACTCCCTGAGGGCCGTCGTTCGGCTCACCGCGCAGGCGCCCTTCGGCGGCCCGTGCGTGACGAGCCGAACGGCCGCGGCCCCGTGGCACGTTCCCTGCGTCGGCGTACCAGGTCAGCGCAGCTGGGCGCGTAGTCGGGGGGGGATATGTGGGTGCGGGGTTGGAGAGAAACAGTTTTTTTGGGGAGGAGGGGGGTGGGAAAGACCCCCGCCACCTCTCCCGCGGGGAGGGGACGTGGG